>NZ_JBDXMW010000004.1:0-248168 GCF_039939215.1 Marinomonas sp. 5E14-1
CTTAGAAGATAAATTAGTCGCGGGATGGAGCAGTCTGGTAGCTCGTCGGGCTCATAACCCGAAGGTCGTTGGTTCGAATCCGGCTCCCGCAACCATTTAAAGAAATCCACTCCTAATAGGCAACAGTCGTTGACTCTCTTTTAAATTTAAATAAGTTTTCTCTCGATCATTTCAAGAAGTTCCAATTAAGTATTCAGTCAAAAAAGCTTTGTTATTCAAATGGTTAGCTCTCTCGTGTTTCGCTAATAAACCATTTGATGACGCTGCCGATGGCGAAAGTGGAGTGGTAGTTTGAGCAGATTTGATACCCTCTTGTGGTCGATTTTAATCGTGGCCCAAGTTCTATAAGTTTGCCTTCTTCGATAAACGGATTAATGAGTCCTTCCCAGCCTAAACATATGCCTTGCCCATTAATAGCGGCTTCAACGACAAGCGGGTAGTTGTTATAGCAAAACATGACAGGGTATTTTGAGGGTTGTATTCCAAGAGTTTCCGACCAGCTTTTCCAGTTAAGCCATCTTGGATCTTCTTTGTCTTTGTGTAATAAAGACAGCTTACGTAGGTCGATCAAAAAATCGCCTGCTTTCAATTCCATTTTTTCGGCAAAGCTGGGCGAACAAACAGGAAACACTTCTTCTGCAAATAAGAGTTCTTCAAATTGATACTTTCCAATGCGATTGGCAAAGTGGAATAAAATATCCGCGTTAGAGGAGTTCAGTTCGGCTAAGTTGTTGGTTGGTTGTATTTCAAATTGGTAGTCAGGAAAGGCTTCCTGTAAACGTTGCAATCTTGGCATTAACCAATGAAAAGCAAAGCCAAAATAAGCACTGATGGATATTTTTGTGTTGTTGGTTCGCAAGTTCGCTTTTGTGTTGGTTGTAGCATTTAAGATTGAAGTAAGAGCTGCTTGTATTTCATAGTAATATTTTGATCCTGCTTCGGTGGCGGTTAATGGTTTCTTTGATCGATTTATTAATACGCCACCTACAGTATCTTCTAATGCTCTTATTCTCTGAGAAACAAGAGGCTGTGTAATATCTAATTCTTTTGCAGCTACTGTCATTGATTGATTTCGCACTGTTGCTTCGAAAGCAAATAGGCTGTTTAAAGTCGGTAAATCTTGTTCATTCATCATTAGAAAACTGCATCTTAGTTATAAGTTTTTGCCTCTGTCTCCTGCAGACTAATTGCTTGATACTATCGCTGTCAATCAGGAGGAGAGAAAGAGATGTCGCAGGTTAGATTTTCTGTCAATGAAGCTGAAGCATCGATACTGGCTTATATCGATGAAGAAATCTTTGAATTGCCAGCATTATGGCTGAGAGAGCGTTGCCAAGATGACATTCATCTTGACCAAGTTACTCAGCAGAGGTTGTTTGATCCGCATCAGTTAGAAGATGAAATATCACTTTTAACAGTAGAGAAACAAAATGACATGCAATACCAATTAACTTTTAGTGATGGCTATAGTGGTTATTACGATTTTACGGAGTTCTTCGCTGATTTTGATCCATACGATGGTGCGCCAACACCAACACCTTGGATGAGCGATACTGACAAGCAAGATTTTTATGTCGATTATAATGGCTTATCTTCAGATAAGGGCATGTTAAAAGCACTAGAAACCTTTTTAACAAAAGGGGTTTTGATAGTGACGAATGTGCCAAATAAACCAGATGCGGTATTGGATGTGGCGAGTCAATTTGGTCAAGTCAGAGAGACAAATTTTGGTAAATATTTTGAAGTGTATACACGTCCTAATTCGAATGATTTGGCCTATCGCTCTGTACCGTTAGGTCCTCATACAGATAACCCTTATCGTGATCCTATGCCTGGCATTCAACTTTTACATTGTATCGCTAATGAAACATCTGGTGGCTTGTCTACCTTAGTTGATAGCTTGTCAGTGCTTAATCAACTAAAGGCAGAAAATCCAGAAGGTTATAAGTTATTGAGTGAAATTCCAGTTCGTTATCGTCATGTTGATAATGATGTCGAGTTAATTGAGCGACGAACTATGATCGAATCGGACAATACTGGTCGAGTAACCGGCATTGCTTATAGTCCACGATTAGACTACTTACCATTGCTTCCCAATGATCAATTAGTAATTTTCCATCGTGCTCGTAAACGCTTGGGGCAGTTGCTGAGCTCACCAGATTATGAGTGGCGATTTAAATTAGAACCAGGTCAGTTACAAATGTTTCATAACACGCGAGTGTTACATGGGCGTACAGGATTTGATGCAAGTGAGGGGTTGCGTCATTTACAAGGTGCTTATATTGATTTAGATGCTCCTAAAGGTCGTTACAAAGCGATTAAACGCCAAAAAAGAATAACAGATTAAAGAGGGAAGATAACTATGCAAGTCGTTCAGTTTCGTCAAATGAAAGATGGCACGAAAGAAGAGTATGAGTTTTTAACAGAACATGAAGAAGCCTATGCGAAAGGCTTACCTGACCGTATCTTACAAGCATTAAAAAACTTGGAGAACACCTTGTCTGGTTATCAGGTGAGTCGCCTCGAGCATTCTCTACAGTCTGCCACTCGTGCAGAAGCTGATGGTGCTGATAAGGAGATGATTGTCGCTGCGTTAATTCATGATTTGGGAGATGATTTAGCGCCATATAATCATTCCCAATATGCCGCTTCAATTTTACGTCCATATGTTCGCCCACAGGTTACTTGGATGATTAACCAACACGGTCTTTTTCAGAATTTTTATTATGCTCATCATTTAGGTGGTGATCCTAATGAAAGAGACTACCTAAAAGGTCATCCTTGGTATCAGTCTTGTGTGGATTTTTGTGAACGCTGGGATCAATCTTCTTTTGACCCAGATTACCCAACAAAACCTTTGGAATACTTTGAGCCAATGGTGCGAGACATCTTCACACGTCCTGCGTTTGATCCTAAATATGTGGGAGCTCAGACAATGGGGAAAAGTGCTGTAGACATTGCGATGTCAGGAACTGCCTAAGTAAAGTGACACATGAGAGGGTAGCTTTTTCTAATCCTTTCAAATAAGACGTTAGATTTAATGGAGAGATTAAATCTAACGTTCTACTCAAAAATTAAGCCTTTCTATCCCGAATATTTTTCATTTCCCTAAAAAGTTAACTGGCTGTTCAACTATTATGGAATACACCGTTTTTTATCTTGCGCTAAAAGTATAAAATCACGACCAAATTTTTATTCGATGAACTTATTTATTATTGGGAGTGTTCACGGCCATGCCGACAGAATTCGTTTTAAAGGCGTCTTGTGATGCGACAAGCGGTATTGTCGCTGCAGTAACGTCTTACCTTGCTCAGAACGATTGCTATATTTCAGAGATGCATCAATTTGACGATGAAGAGAATCAGTTGTTTTTTATGCGTGCTGTATGTCGAATTGAAAATGATGAAAACACGATTGAATCCATTCGTGCAGGGTTTGATGAAAAGGTATCTCACTTCAACATGAAATGGGATATTTTAGATAAAAGTGAGCCTGTTAGAGTCTTGCTAATGGTGAGTAAATTTGACCATTGTTTGGATGACCTTCTTTATCGTCATCGTAAAGGCGAGTTGCCAATGGAAGTGACGGCAGTGGTATCAAACCACAAAGACTTGCGTCCGATGGCAGAGCGGGAGGGTATCCGATTTGTACACTTGCCAGTGACGAAAGAAAATAAGTCGGAACAAGAAGAAGCATTATTGGATATCATCACAGAAACAGGTACAGACTTGGTTGTGTTGGCCCGTTACATGCAAATTTTGTCGGATTCTCTTTGTAAAAAATTACATGGTCGAGCGATCAATATTCACCATTCTTTCTTGCCAGGTTTTAAGGGCGCTAAACCTTACCACCAAGCACACCTGAGAGGTGTGAAGCTGATCGGTGCAACAGCTCATTATGTGACTTCTGACCTTGATGAAGGGCCAATCATCGAACAATCTGTTCAGCCTGTAGATCACACCTACTCACCAGAACGTTTGGTTGCTGTGGGGCGAGACACTGAAACGGTCGCTTTGGCAACCGCCGTTAAAATGCATCTTGAACACAGAGTCTTTATGTACGGAAACAAGACGATTGTGTTTAAGTAACCGCCTATAATTAAATGCTTGATGGCGAACCATGAATGGAGTTATCAAGCATTTACTCTTTAGATAGCATTATCCACCAGAATGATAGGATGTCCTTTTGAACAGCGTTCTATTCTCGCGTCTACTTTATAAGCTTGGGCCAAATTCTCTGGGGTTAGGCAATCCAACGCTGTGCCATTCGCCAGTACTTTTCCCTGATTGAGCAAGACCACTTGATCGCAATAGCGCAGTGCCAAGTTGATGTCATGGCTGATCAATAGGGCCGTTGAGCCTTGTTGATCGACTTCTTCTCGAATGGCTTTTAACACCTGCATTTGCCAGTTCAGATCCAATGCGCTGGTGGGTTCGTCGAGCAAGTACAGTTTTGGTTTACGCACAATGGCTTGGGCCAGACTGATCATTTGCCTTTGTCCGCCAGATAATTTGTGCATTGGCAAAAGCGCCAGATGAGCGATTTTTAAACGCTGGAATACGTCTTCGATTCTGTCATCTTGGGACGTTTTATCGGTGAGGCTCGCGGCGGCACTTTTGACCACTTCGTAAGCCAGTAAACTGCTGCCTTGAGGAAGAGTTTGCGGTACATAACCAATGTTTTTTAGGCGTTGGTGTTGGTCCATATTTGCTAGCTCAACATCGTCTAAAGAAGCGGTTCCTTGGTAAGACTTTAAGCCAGCTAAGCCTTTTACAAAAGTCGATTTCCCCGCGCCATTTTGCCCCAATAATGCCACTAAACTGCCGGGCTTTATTGGGTCTATAGTAACGCCTGACAGAATCTCTTTTTTGCCATAAGCGATGCGAATATTTTGAAGGAGTAAACTCATGATGGATTTCGCTTTTGGTGTTGGTAAATAAGCGCAATGAAAAAGGGAATGCCGACAAGTGACGTGACCATGCCGATAGGCAAGACTAAACCGGGAATCACGCCTTTACTGACAATGGACGCCAGCGAGAGCAACAAAGCGCCGCATAAGGTGCTGCCAAGAAGGAAAAAGCGATGGCTTTCACCAATGACCATACGAGCAATATGCGGTGCGACCAGTCCAATAAAGCCAATTTCCCCAACAAAGGCTAACGCGACAGCGGTGACCAAACTCACGCGAACCAATGTGGTAACTCTGAGTTTTTTGACATTAATGCCCATGCTTTGTGCTTGTTCTTCGCCGCTGCGTAGTAAGGTCATTGACCAAGAATGACGTAAGCTAATAATCAAGCACAAGGCAAAGACCACGGCGACTATGATGGCTTTTTCCAAATCGGCGCGTGCAAGGCTGCCCATTGTCCAAAAGACAATTTGTTGCAGTTGCCCTTCATCGGCGACGAATTGAATCACGCCAACCATGGCGTTTAAGCCAAACATCAAGGCAATACCAAAGAGTAAAACACTTTGAATACTGCCACCTAGGCTATTAGCCACGCCAAGAATAATAAGAGACGTGAGGCACGCGAAGAAAAAAGCAAAGATCGGCAATAAATAGGTTTGGCTGATTCCGATTGAACTGAAATCAAAAACGATCGCCAAAGAAGCACCAAATGTCGCCGCTGAGCCAACGCCGAGAGTAAACGGGCTGGCAAGTGGGTTGTTCAATGCGGTTTGCATTTCAGCGCCAGCCAGTCCAAGAGATGCGCCAACCAAAACGGCCATGAGCGCGTAAGGAAGGCGAATATCCCAAATGATCACTTGCTGCGCGATAGGTAAAGATTCTGGCGACCAAAGACCTTTAATCAAGTCGCCATAAGACAGAGAAGAAGGCCCTTCGGAGAGATCGTACAGCAGTGATAATGTGATCGCTACGGTTAATAGCGTCAATAAAATGAGGCGAGTGCTCATATATTGACGATATTGGTTGGCTAATGATCCATTATTTTTGGATAACTTACTCATTCGTACCCTTAGCAAGCTGAGTCCAGTAAACACCGGTTAAAGGAATGGCTTGGAAACGCTGGAAGAACTCGTTGATCGTCGCGTTAGGGTTCAGTTCTTTAAATTCTTCTGGGTACAGCCATTTTGCAACAACTTGCACGGCTAATAGATTAAGTGGTGAGTTGTAAAAGCCATGCCAAAGGGCGTAAGCCTGCTGGTTCTGATACGCGTCGAGTGAAGTTAATTTATAACGTTCAAAGGCTTGTTGCAGAGAAGCTTGCGCGAAATCGTCCGGTACGCCTGCGCCTAACATGACGTAAGGGAGTTCATCGTCTGGGCTTTCTTTTGGCATGCCTTTTGAGCCAACCGCGGTGGCGATGTAAACATCGGGTTGTTGTGTGAGAAGGTATTCATGGTTCACCATGCCCGCCGCGCCGGGAATCAAAGGCAGAGCAATGTTGTTGCCGCCAGCGGCATTAATGAAGTCCGCCATCATGCCACGTACCATGGTTTCACAGCAACCATTTGCTACGCCCACTCGACTATGGATGAAGACACGTTTTTTCTCATCCTGTGACAAGGTGGCGATTTTGTCTGTCACCTTGCTCAATTGGCTTTGGTAGAACCTGATGAAGTCTTTGGCTGGCTTTTCCTTGCCTAATATTTTGCCCAATAACAGTAAGCTTTTTTGGGTGTTTTTCAGAGGTTCTTTGCGAAAATCGACAAACACTATTTTTATGCCTGCTTTTTCCAGCGCTTTTATGATGTTGGAATGGCGCGCATTTGGGCCGTGTCCATCAAGACTGAAAATGGCTAAATCCGCGTTTAATGCAATGGCACTTTCAATGCTAAAGCTGTCCGCAGAAGAACGGCCAATGACAGGAATATCCGCAATGCTCGGGAAGCGTTTTTGATAAGCAATGTAACTGCCATAGTCCACCCATTGGAGTTTGGATAGCATGGCCGCAACGGGTTTGATTGGGTCGTCTTGGTTCAAGATAGACAAGGCGTGTAAGTAACGACTGTCGCCTAAAATAATGCGTTCAGGTTGTTTTGAAAAAGTCACTGAACGACCAGCTAAGTCAGTCACCGTTATCGTTTTTTGTGTCGCTTGACCAACCGAACTGAGCGAACACATAAGCACGAAAAAGAGGGCGGTTTTGATACTTTTTAAAGAAGGTAGAATGTTCATGAAAAGTTTCCTTTTTTATAACAAAAGCGCCAGTTCCTATAAAAATAGAAACTGGCGTAAAAAGGGGGGGAATCCGTTCTGATTAGAATTTATAAGCAGCGCTTAAGCGGATGTCACGGCCAGCAGCTGCTTGGCCAACAATAGCTGAGAATTCAGAATGTGCATCTGTATAATCTTCTAAAGCCGCATGGCTTAAGTATTGCTTATCAAATAGGTTGTTGATTGTTAAAGACACTGTTAATTGATCATCACCTAAAGGTAACCATTGTGCATAGATGTTGTGAACAGCGTAACCTGGCTTATCAATTTCTAGTTCATAAAGGCCATATGTCGAGTCAATTGATTGCTCTATGTTATCTATACCTTTCACAAATTCAGCAGACCAACCCGCTTTAAATACGCTATTAACTTGATAATCTAGGCTTAAAGCTAATGTGTCGCCAATCGAAGTTGCTGTTGAGCCATGAGTGTAACGAGTCACAATCATATCGCCATATAATGTATCAGCACTATGGTAGTGTAATCCGGCAGTAAGTTGCTCTAGTTGGTAAGTAACGTCTAGGTAAAAACCTGTTGTTTCAATATTCTCTTCAAAGTTGTCGTATATGTTTCCCCAAGATACTTCATTACCCGCTGAGTCTTCAGTGCCGATAGCATCTTTAATGACAGACTTATAAACACCTGCACCAACAGATAATTGATTTTTTTGGTAATTCACACCAAATTCAATATTATTAGCCGTTTCTGCTTTTAAATCTTCAGAATTGGTAATCCCGTTTGCTACTTTATAAGCATCACGAACTTCTGGGCCACGTATAGCGACGGCGTAGTTGGCTGTGAATTCTAGTTCATTATTAAGCTTGTAAGTAGCACCAATACTCGGTGAGAAACCACCATCTGAAACTTGGTCATCGTTGTTGTCAATCAATTCATAGTGGTCGTAGCGTATGCCTGCAGAAAGCATTAGCTGGTCAGTTAAGTCAATATTATCTTGAAGATATAGACCTGCTACTGTACTTGTTTCTGAAACATCATCACTTCCATTTGTGAAGAAGCTTTCATCTTCACGATAATTTACACCGTAGGTTAATTCATGATTATCTGCAGCACTTATGTTTTCAAGCGTTAAACCGGATGTTTCCGCATAGCCGGTATACGAACCATATGATTCGAAGTCATGAAATAGGTCGTTTACCGTGTTGTAAATTGTGACAGATAAGTCGATAAGGTCATTGTCGGCATCAACAAAATCATAGTTAAGAGTGGTTGTTTTACGCTCTACAATAGTGAAATATGTAGTGTCTGTTGAGCCTTGGTCTGATTTATAAATGATATTGCCTGAATCTTCGGCATTTTCATAACTAACGCTAATTGACTGCTCATCGGTTAGTTGAGTTTTGAATTTTGCGAAGCCAAGGAATTCATCTAATTCTGTACCAGTAAGCTCATCACCATTGCCATCAACATAGTCTTCATGGCTAGAGTCAGATAGATGAATCATACCTTCAGATTTACCTGACTCTGTACGACCATAAACCGTAGCACTGTTTTTAAGTCCTTCACCGTTACTGCTGTAAGTCGACTTCAACAAAGCGCCAATGTTTTGGTCGTCATCCAATAGATCACTGGCTTCTTTAGTCACAAAGCGTATAGAACCCCCGAGCGCGCCAGGGCCAGAGGTGGCGTTTGCTGCGCCAGCTTCAATCTCTACGCGTTTTAGTAATTCCGGTTCAATGGTTACGCGGCCTGTATGGTGAAATATACCGGCGGCTTGTTCTGCGCCATCAATAGTGATGTTTAAAGCATCTTCGCCTATGTTACGAACATATACTTTTTGACCTAGTTTTATTGCTCCACCTGCTGTTACTTCACTTTTACCAAGAAATAAATCTTCTAAATCAGTTGCCTGGCTATTATCAATGTCTTCAGATGTAATTTCTTGGTCTAGTTCTGTGATGGCACGACCTTCGATTTTTAGCTCGTTAAGCGTTGTACTTTCTTCTGCAATGGCAAAGCCTGAAAGTGCAGCTTGTGAGATGGCGATGGCCAAGACGGATTTGGAGAATAAACGATGAGAACGCATAAAAACCTCTATTAATGAGAATTGTTTACAATTTATAGCGGCTATTATCTTTTTTACGTAAAGAATGTGAATGACTTTTACATTTGTTACATTTGCTGATGCAAAAGTCATTCATGAGTGTTTTGTTACGAAGCGTTGTAGGGCAATTTAATAGAAACCATCAAACCTGTCTCAGTTTCCTTATCTATGTTTTTAGCATGAATACTACCACCAAGGGCGAGGATTTGGCGTTTGGCTAAGGCCAACCCTAAACCATAACCGCTTTTTTGTGAGCTGACGCTGCGCTCGTCGGTTTGGTTTTTTTGATGTCCTTGTTTGATGCGGAAAAAGGGTTTGAAGATCTCTTCTAAGTATTCTTCAGGTACACCACAGCCTTGGTCTTTTATTTCGATAAGCAAGTGTTGACTTTCTGGTTTGAGCTCAACCGTTAAGGTTTTCCCCTTTGGTGTATGAAATAAGCCGTTGCGTATGATGTTTTCAATTGCTGCGGTTAAAGCTTGGTGAGCGCTGTTGATGAAAAGCGTTTGATCAGGCTGTTTTAAAACCACGGCGTGCTGGGAAAATTCGTATTGAGCATCGTCGACGATAATCTGCAATAACGACGTAATGTCTACTTTTTCCAAGATTAACTGAGGGGATTCTGTATTAAACCAAGCCAGCGTTAACGCATCGTCGATCAAACCTTGCATGTTGGAAGATTCATATCGTAACCGTTCTAATGCATTTTGAGAGTCTAAATCTTGCTCGACACAATCCACTGCAATGTTGAGCCGTGTTAATGGCGTTCTGAGTTCATGGGACAAGTCCGCCAAGAGTTGGCGCTGATCTATGATCAAGGTACTGATGCGATCCGCCATGTTGTCGAAGGTTGAAGACAGTCGGGTGAGTTCATCGTTGCGTTGCGTTAGCGCTTCACTGGCACGTACATTAAAATCGCCTTCACTAAAGCGCCGAGTCGCTTTTTCTAGTCTCTTTAAGGGTTTCATGACGTATCGATAAAGGATAAAAGTAATCAAACAGAGAATGAGAAAGGGCAGAGCAATCTGCAATAATAAGTCGATTATGAATAAATTTTTACCCGGCCTCATGCGTTGTGGGAGTTGAATAAGAAAGCGTGTGACGCCATCGTCAAATGGAATATCCATTGTTGGGTTTTCAGAGAAATACAAATGGATTTTCCACTCTAAATCACGACCTAGCGTAAAGGTACTGAGGTAAGCATCGGAAAGTTGCGTGTCGGCAAGGTTGTTAATCACGGGGCGAGAAATGGCGATCCAGGTGTTTTCTTTTTCCTCAATTTCTTTCACCCACAAGGATAAAGCGTCTTCACCTTCTTCATAAAGAATGTGTTCGGCGTCTTTGGCATAGGCTCTTAATTCAGCACGATAGCTTTGGTCAATATAACTCATGCTTTCTTCAGTATGACTGGCGACCAAATCAATCAACCAGAAAAAGATCACGGTGCCGACGGCAATAATTGAGAAGAGCTTCCATAACAAACGGTTTTTCATCGGTAACAATACCCTTTACCATGAACTGTAATCAGATGCTCACTTGGCATGCCAGCGGACACGAGATTTTTTCTAATCCGACTCACGTGCATATCAAGGCTTCTGTCGTATTGGTTGAAAGGCTTGCCCAATGCCATTTGTGATAAAAAGGCTTTGCTGAGCGTATTGCCTTGGTTCTCTAATAGCAGCCAAAGGATGCGAAATTGAATGGAAGAGAAGTGAATGGCTTGGTGGTCGTAATGCACTTCTTGTTCTAAACGTGATAAAACGAGAAGATCATCTTCGAGGTTTAGGGGATTTTTGGGCTCTTTATTTTGCAAGGAGCGACGTAAAAGAGCGTCGACGCGCAATGCCATTTCAGTGAAATTAAAAGGCTTTGGAAGATAATCATCCGCGCCAATGCTCAATCCTTTAATTCTATCTTCTTCCGCCCCAAGTGCGGAAATCATCATGACAGGTGTTTGGCGCTCTTTACGTAATAGGCTCAGGGTGTTGAAGCCATTCATGTTCGGAAGCATGATGTCTAATAAAATAAGATCAAAAGATGATTTTAGAGCAGCGAGCAAACCTTGCTCTCCATCATGACATACTTGTGTTCTAAATCCTTTAGACTCTAAAAGTTGAGATACTTTTTGACCTAAGAAAACATCATCCTCAATGATTAAAATCTTAGAACTGAGCATATTAACTACCACTTTCAAATGAAAATCATTCTTATTATAGGTTGTTTTATACTCAAAGTCACTTGGTGATTAAAAGAGAGGTTCTCTGTTTAGTTTATTTAGGCTTCAAGTTAGTGTTTTGAGAATACAGTATAGAAGAGAGGGAGGAGGCTAAAATGCAGAAAGGCCAATCTGTGGTAAGTAGATTGGCCTCATATATCGACACCCAAAATATATATAACTTTTTACTTTAAGAAAAGGGGGAGAACTTAAAGCTAAAATTACGATAATATGATTCAGTGACGACTTAAATCTAGAACTCTGCTTTAATACCAACTAGAGAAAAGTCACTTTCAGCTGTGCTATCTTTATCCAAGTTTCCTGAAAGAGCTGTAGCATAAACAGATACACCTTCATATGGTAGAGCATATTCAACATAAGCTTCAACATTGCTTAATGTTTCGTTTGTGGCTTCATTATCAAGGTCTTGGTTGTGGTTTAAACCAATTATGAAATCACCTGCTTTTATTGTTGTGCCCAAAGTTAAATAGGTTTTATCAACAGTTGACCCACTCACCAATTCTGAGCCTGTAAGATAAGCTAGAAATAACTTAGCTGGGCCTGCTTGATATGTTAAGCCAAAGGTGAAGATTTCATGCTCTTTTTCAGGGTCACTATCACTATCATTGTTACCAGAATATTTACCACCAGCAATCTCTACACCAAGATCTCCAAACTTATCTTTATAGGCAACTGCAAAACCTACGCCATCATAATCTTCTTCAAACTCTAATGCGATGTTTAGTTTTTTAGAGACTTTATATATAACCGCCCAATCTGTTGCATCTAGGCCGTCTATATTTTCAAAATCGGCTTCAACTAGTTGAGCCCCTACATCGAATGCATTGTCAGCAATCGAACCATCAACATCACCGATAGTTAAAGCGCCTAAAGTGATATAAGACTCTTCAATTTCTATATCTTCATCATTACCAAGCTCAACTTCAAAGTGAATGATATCAGTGTCAATGTTGAATTCTATCTCACTATTGTCTTCATAAGACCCAAAATAGCTGAGCTCATCAGCAGATCCGTCATTAATTACATATTCGGTACTTACTGTACCTGAAAAAACTGGCTCAGCAGCGATAGAAGTAGTGGAGATTGCAGCAGCTAAAGATGTTAGCGCGAAGATTGAAGTAAGTTTAATAGCTTTCATTTAGGGTACCTCTGTTGTTTTTATTGTTACTGATTTTTATGTATGAGTTTTAATGTTGCACCAATTGTGAACAAATAAGGGACGGGTTCAATATATCATACAATATTAATAAAACAATAATTCCGCAGAAAAAATTAGAAAAGTATAAAAGGGGAGCTTTTCTAATCTAAAGATATGATTTTATTATTTATTTCCATGTTATTGTCGGAGGAGTGGAGTGTGTTTTTTTGAATTTTATGGTTTATTTTTAAATATATTTTTGTGAAAGACCAATGCTTTTAAGCCACTTTCTATATTTATATCTTTAAATTCAGGTGGGTTCTCGAGCCGAAATTGATATTCTAAAGACGGTGCTTCTGTCTCCATTCCGTCAATGAGGAATTGTGAAGGTAGAGTTGGGTCATTTATACAAGCCAGTACTTTACCGTTTTCGGTAAGGAGTTCTGGAAGGCGTCGAAGGATTTTCTGGTAATCTTTTGTTAGGGCGAAACTACCTCGTTGGAAAGTTGGTGGATCTATAATAATAAGATCGTACTCACCGTACTTTTTGATTTTCCCCCAAGACTTGAAAATATCGTGAGCGAAAAATTTTACTTGATTAAGGTCATGCCGATTTAGTCTGTGATTCTCTCTTCCTCGATTAAGTACCGCTTTCGCCATGTCTAAATTGACGACAAAATCGGCTCCGCCTTCAATAGCAGCAACTGAGAAGCCACAAGTGTAAGCAAATAGGTTCAGTACGCGTTTGTCTTGGCTGTTTTCTTTTACCCACCGGCGGCCATAGCGCATATCTAGGAAAAGGCCTGAGTTTTGGTTTTTTCCTAAGTCTAGCTGGAAGAGTAAGCCATCTTCATTAACAACTTGGTGCTCTTGATAATCACCCCACAAGCATTCAGTCGGGCTTTTTTCACGGCTTCTATGTTGTAATAAAAGAGACTGAGCTTTGCTTGTTTGCCATTCCGCTCTTATTGTCCAATCAAGCAAAGTACAGGTTAATCGCTCTAGCTCTTCTGTGGTTGGTTCTTTGAAAAGAGAGACCAGTATGTGGCCTTCTAACCAATCCACTGTAATTTGCTCTAAGCCGGAAAAACATTTTCCCCGACCATGAAAAAGTCTCTGAACACCTTGTGGTGACGGATTTAAATTGAGAAAAAACTGTTCTGTTAGTGTGTTTAGAGTTAAAGAGTCCATTGAAATATAAGTTTTAAGCCTTTATGTCTAGAGCGTGTTCTTCAGCAGAAGAAACAATGCATTCGCCCGCAAGATTAGGTGCAACTCCAATAGAATAACCGTCATTTTGCATGCCTAGGAGCCATTTTTCAGACCAATCTGCAGCGCTAATTTCTAAACCATTAAAACCTTCATACTCCTTTTTTCCCCAATCTGTCGCTAGTGCTTCTGTTGGCCAAATAGGTAAAACTTTGTCGCTGCCTAGATCAATGATGAGACAGCCCTCTGCATCCACCAGAGTCCAAACAGGTTGGCCTTTTTTGATCAAGGTAACAACTTGGGTGTAACGCTCACTGCTTGGTAAGCGGTAAAAAGCGTCGTCAAATGTAATTTGTGCCGTCATGGTGATGTTTGCTCAGAGGTAAAAAAGAAAGGGATTCTAGCATACTGAAAAGCAGAGGAAGAGAAAAAGAATGGCTGTTTTAGTCACACTTCTTTTTTATTACGTGCTTTATTATTTAGAAAGGCTGTTTAATGAAATAGCTTTTCTAAGTCTTGTAAGTGTGCCTTTTTCTCGGATTCGCTCATCCAGCTACAGGTGATTCCATTTTTAGCTAATTGCAATAATTCAGCTTTAGTAATATCTGTTTTTTGAATGAGAGCACGATAATTGTCGTTCATGTAGCCGCCAAAATAGGCTGGATCGTCCGAGTTGACCGTGGCATTTAAACCCAGTGCTAGCATTTTTTTGATTGGATGCTCTGCCATATCGTTAACTACACAAAGCTTCAGATTAGATAGTGGGCATACAGTGAGAGTTAACCTACGCTTTTTGATTTCTGTAATTAAGGCTTTATCTTCTAAAGCTCGGTTTCCATGGTCGATTCTATCTACTTGGATAATATCAAGAGCTTGCCAAACGTATTCTGGTGGGCCTTCTTCGCCAGCATGAGCGGTAATTTTTAAACCTAAATCACGGCAAGCTTGGAACACATTGGCAAATTTAGCTGGTGGATGACCCACTTCTGAGCTGTCTAACCCAATGCCATCTATCCACCCAAGATAAGGTTTGGCTAATTCTAATGTTTCAAATGCACTTTCTTCACTTAAATGACGTAGGAAAGACATAATCAGTTTGGATGTCATTCCCCATTGCTTTTTAGCGTCTTGTAGAGCGTTATAAATGCCTGTGATCTGTACTTCAAATGGAACATCACGAGAAAGGTGTCCTTGTGGATCAAAGAATATTTCCACATGAACCACATTTTCTTTATGCATTTTTGTTAGATATGCCATGGTGAGGTCATAAAAGTCGACTTCATGAAGTAGGACAGACATACCTTGGTAATACAGGTCTAAAAAGTCTTGCAGCTGGGTGAATTGATAGGCTGTTTTTAATTCATTGATTGTTTTGTATTTTAGAGTGACTTGGTTACGTTGAGCGATAGCAAACATCTGTTCTGGCTCAAATGTGCCTTCAATATGCAGGTGGAGTTCTGTTTTAGGCATTTTTTCTGCGAGCTGAAACAGCGTGTCTGTTGTACTCATGTGATTACCTTTAATTTCTTTGGTTCTAATGTTGTATTTTGTAGAGCGATGAACGAAATAAAATAGATTGATTGTTGAGGCGTATTGTAGAGGTACTCATTGAAGATAAGTAAGGGTAACCAGTAAACTTTACCGGTTACCCAAAGGTAATTAGCGAGGAATCTCGTCTGTAATACCTTCTACATACCAATTAACTTGAGCAAGTTCAACATCTGTTAGTGTATGTCCTGCTTCAACAACAAGGTTGCCTTTGTTGTCTTTGATTGGGCCAGTAAATGGTTTTAGTTCACCAGATTTAATAGCCGCATAAGTTTCATTGATTTTCTTCTTCACATCTTCAGGAAGATTTGGGTTGATAGATTCAATTGTTAAGATGTCTTCTTTAAAACCACCCCAGTAATCTTTTGGCTCCCAAGTGCCTTTCATAACAGCGTCAGCGATATTGATGTAGTAAGGAGCCCAGTGATCACGAACAGAGAACATGTGTGCTTCAGGAGCAAATTTACTCATATCAGATGCTTGGCCGATAGCGCGCATACCACGTTTTTCTGCTGCGATAAGTGGTGCCGGGCTGTCGGTATGCTGAATTAAAACGTCAACGCCTTGATCCATTAGCGCATTCGCTGCATCTGTTTCTTTACCTGGATCATACCAAGTGTTTACCCAAACAATTTTGATTTTCACATCTGGGTTAACGCTTTTCGCGGCCATGTAAGTTGTGTTGATATCACGGATAACTTCAGGAATAGGGAAAGATGCAATGTAACCAATGGTGTTGGTTTCAGTCATCATGCCTGCAGTGACGCCTGATACATAACGTCCTTCATAAGTACGCAGTACATAAGTCCCTACGTTCTTAGACATTTTGTAGCCAGTAGCATGCTCAAACGTTACATTTGGAAAACGTTTAGCCACTTTAATTGTTGGGTTCATGAAACCAAAAGAGGTAGTGAAGATAAGATCATTACCTGCTTTCGCCAATTGTGTGATGACACGTTCAGCATCCGCACCTTCAGGCACGTTTTCAACGAAGGTTGTTTCGACTTTATCACCGAAATGTTCTTCTAAGCCAAGACGACCTAAATCGTGCTCGTAGCTCCAACCAAGATCGCCTACAGGACCAACATAAACAAATCCAACTTTTAATGGGTCTTCAGCTAGGGCAGCGTTTGCTCCCGCTAAAAGCCCTAGACCAACTAGTAAACTCTTAAGTTTCATTTTTAGCTCCTATTTGTGCCCGAAGGCATTTTTTGATTATTAATGGATATTTAATTTATTTACGCCATATTTCTTGGGTTAAAAGGTTTACCCAAGGATCTAGGTGCAAGCAATTTTTCTTTAAAATGATCTGCACTGATAATCACCATAACTATGACAGTGGCAACATACGGCAACATGGCTAATAAGTTTGGAGAGATAGACCAACCAAAGCCCTGCAAAACCAAATGCATGATGCTGGCTAAGCCGAATAGGTAAGCACCTAGCATGATACGACCCACACGCCATGAAGCAAACACCACCAATGCTAAGGCAATCCAGCCACGCCCAGCTGTCATTCCCTCAACCCACATCGGTGTATAAACAAGTGACATATAAGCTCCTGAGATGCCTGCCATTGAGCCGCCGAACATAACGGCCAAATAACGAACTCTAAGAACTTTAATACCGATTGCATTGGCTGCATGAGGGTTTTCACCGACCGCTTTAAGCGTTAACCCAATGCGTGTCTTGTTAACGATGTAGATTAGCGTGACAGTCATGCAAAATGAAAAATATACCAAAATATCGTGGCTAAATAAGATGCGCCCAATATAAGGAATATCAGATAAAACAGGGATAGCGACGGGTTGAAATCCTTGGATGATTTGTCCAACAAAGTCGGCACCGATAAATGCACTTAAACCTGTGCCAAAAATAGTTAAAGCAAGGCCAGTTGCCACTTGGTTGGCTCCAATATGAAGAACCAATACTGCAAAAATGAGGCTCATAAGGACACCCATTGCCATGGCAGAAATGACGCCTAGACCAATATTGCCAGTGCTATAAGAAACCAAAAAACCTACTACGGCGCCCATTAGCATCATACCTTCTTGACCTAGGTTTAGTATTCCTGACTTTTCACAAATCACTTCACCCAAAGCGATGAAAAGTAATGGTGTACCGGTTTTTATAGCGGCAAACAAAATTTGTACCATTAGATCCGCGTCCAAAGTGTTCTCCTAGTTTGTCGCTTGATTAGTGGAAATAAGGCGATTGTTAATGAAAAAATCACACGCCAATAAGAAAAATAACAATACGCCTTGGAACATGCTTACCACAGCAACAGGAATACCCATTTCGATTTGAGCTAAATCGCCACCCATATAAAGTACAGCCATGAAAATAGCTGCAAGTATTGCTCCGATTGGATGTAAGCGGCCCAAATAAGCCACGATGATCGCAGAGTAACCATAACCTGGAGACACATTAGGAACGAGTTGTCCTATTGGCCCAGTTGTTTCACTGACACCGGCTAAACCGGCAAGTGCGCCAGCGAATAACATAACGAACCAGCTAAGCTTCTTACCACTAAAGCCTGCGTACCTTGCTGCAGGTTCGTCTGCACCAAATACCCGAATTTGAAAACCAAGATGGGTTTTGCTCAAAATAAACCATCCCACGACACCTGCCAATACTGCGAATAAGACGCCTAAGTGAATGCGGCTACTTTCAAAAATAGTCGGTAGCAAGGTTGTATCAGAGAAAATGGCTGATTCAGGAAAACCGTAACCATCTGGGTCCCGTAAAGGGCCATGAACAGCCCATATAAGGAGATAAAGGGCAATGTAATTAAACATGATGGTGGTGAGAATAAGGTTTGAGTTATAGCGTAACTTTAAAAACGTAGGGAGTGCAGCCCACAGCATTCCTGAAAGAATGCCTGCAATAAGTGTCAGTGGAAGCGCAAATACAGATTCTGAGTCTATAAAATAAAGCGCTATGGCAGATCCGCCTAGCGCCCCAGCCAACAATTGACCTTCTGCGCCGATATTCCACATATTAGCTCGGTAACATAAGGATAAGCCCACCGCACAAAGTAATAGTGGACCCATTTTTACAAACATTTCTCCAATGTTATAACTGTCGGCCAAAGGTGCAATCAAAAGAACATGTAATGCCTGATATGGGTCTTTGCCTATTGCGGTAAATAGAATGCTGCCAAAAATTAAAGTTAATACAATAGCAAGTAGCGGAGATGCTACTTTCATTAGTGTACTTGGCTCAGTACGGGCTTGAATACGGATCATGCGCTGACCTCTTGAGCTTGATTGGCGTTGTTAATGAAGGTGCCAGCCATCCATTGACCGATTTGGTCTATGTTAGTTTCTTCCGTTTTGACTAAAGGTGATAAATAACCATCACATACTGCGGCCATACGATCGGCTAGCAAAAACAACTCGTCTATATCTTCTGAGATTAATAAGATAGCCGCGCCCTTATCACGAAGTTCCAATAAAGCCTGATGGATTGCTAAAGCGGCACCAACATCAACGCCCCAAGTTGGGTGAGCGCAGATAAGCACTTTTGGTGCTTGTCCTATTTCACGTCCCATGATGAATTTCTGCAAGTTACCGCCACTTAGGCTTTTTGCTTCTGAAAACTCACCGTGGCATTTCACTTTGTATTTGCTGATAAGCTCTGTTGTGTATTCTTTGATGCTCTGCCATTGCACTAAGCCGTTTTTGAGAAAACCATCGCTATGAGTGAGAAGGGTGTTTTCCGTCAAGCTCATGTCAGGTACAGCGCCGCGCCCTAGGCGTTCTTCTGGAACATTTGCGATACCAAGTTTACGTCTTTCTCCAGCATGTAAATGACCAATGTTCATTCCGTTTATAGATAACCCATCTTTTACATTACGGTCATCTTCACCACTTATAATGGCCATTAGTTCGTCTTGGCCGTTGCCCGCGACGCCTGCGATACCTAAGATTTCACCTGCTTTTAAGTCGAAGTTGATATTCTTCAGTGTGGTACCAAAAGGGTGTTTTGCTGGTAATGAGAGGTTAGAAGTCTTAAAGACTTCTACTGAGCCCTCTTTTTTGGAATAGCCAGCGTCTTGTTCTGCAAGGTCGCCAACCATCATTTTTGCAATAGTGGCTGGTGTTTCTTCGCTGGGGACACAAGTATCAACGACTTTACCGCCTCGAAGAATAGTGGCTTTATGGCAGATTTCAGTGACTTCATGAAGCTTGTGACTGATAAATAAAATACTACAGCCTTCTTTTGATAAGGTGCGTAGGACGTTAAAAAGTCCTGCTACTTCTTGTGGCGTTAGAACAGAAGTAGGTTCGTCTAGAATTAATAGTTTCACCGATTGAACAAGGCATCGCATGATTTCAACACGCTGTCTTTCGCCAATGGAAAGTGAATGCACGTATCTGTTTGGATCAACGTTTAAGCCGTACTCTTCAGAAAGCTCTGTGATTCTTTGAGTAAGATTACCAATCTTACTCAGCTGTGTTTTACTAAGGCATAATTCGATATTCTGGCAGACCGTCATTGTTTCAAATAATGAAAAGTGTTGAAACACCATGCCGATGCCTAAGTCTCGAGCAATAGAAGGGGACTTTATGCTTACCTCTTTTCCATCCCAAATAATGTCGCCTTTATCTGGTGCGACAACGCCATAGATGGTTTTAACCAATGTACTTTTACCCGCACCATTTTCTCCTAGCAGTGCATGTATCTCACCAGGTATTAAGGTGAGATTGATGTTGTCATTTGCAAGGCAACCAGGGTATTGCTTGGTGATATTCGTGAGTTCAAGGCGCGATATCAGATTATGCTTTTTCAATGTCTTGGCACCTTATTTTTAGAATTAAGTGTCATATAAAAATTTTCTTATTTTACTTTAAGTTAAAACATTGGTCAGTCTAAAATGAACTCAATAAAGAGAGTTTTGCACTGTATTGGTGCTGCCAATTCATTTTTGGTGCAAAAAAGTTCGGGAGTTGTATTATATTTGACCGATTAGTTAATTTTTGGTTTTCTTTTCTCTAATGTGGTTGCTCTAATCAATAACCATGCCAATGATTATGAGGAGATGGTAAATAAAGAAAGTGAGTATCATAAAGGAAATTCCAAAGTGTAATCTTGCTTTTTTGTTGAGTTGCCCAGGCCGCTTTGGTTGCCTTAATTGATAGGAAAGACAATCGCTATTCTGTAGAATACGCCCATTAAATCTGCTTCACCCTTTTGAGACATTTAAAAGGTTTGTGGTAGAAAACTGACTATACACTTGGGAATGCTGTGTTTTCTCCAATAAAAAAAATACTCGAGAAACTTCTTAATTTTGGTTTCTCTGATGAATTTGATAATGACCTCAACCAGAAACATGTCGTCAATTTTTCGTATTTGGCATTTTGTTTTTGTTGTTTCTTTATGGTGTTTTCATCTGCCTTTTATCATATTACGTCCTTGGTTGTTGTTTCTACTGTTTGCTTTTTTCTAGGTTTGTTGGGATGGCGCTGTATTTATAGAGGTCTTTTCGAGCGAGCACAGCTGTGGATGCCGATTATATCTGGTGTTCATATATTCATTCTTAGTTCCTTTTATTTTGGCCCTGATAGTTTATTTCATTGGCTTTTTGTCAATATTATTGCCTATAGCTTTGTTGTTTTTCGATCAGATCAGCGGCTCATAAAATACTTAATGGTCACAGCTTCTATCGTATTCTTTATGATCTGTGAATTTGTGAATGTGGATAAAGTTCATTTATCTCCTGGTCGTGAAAATCTAATGATCATGTTTGTTTTCTCCTTTATGTGCTTCTATTTTGCAGTTGTTATCAACTTAGTAATGAGCCGCTTGAAGTCGGTTAATGGTTATTTGCGTACATTGGCCGAAAAAGACGAGTTAACAGGGTTGTCTAATCGACGCAAAGTACTGGCGGATGCAGTTAATATTTTTGCAGACTCTGTTATCAATAGACTGTCTTGCGTTTTTGCAATCATAGATATTGACCATTTCAAAAAAATAAATGACACATATGGCCATGATGTAGGCGATTTGGTTTTGGCGCAGATTGCAGAAAAAATGCGCTCTGTAATACGTCCTCAAGATGAGATCGGGCGTTATGGCGGCGAAGAGTTTATTGTGATTATGCGCGATATTGACCTCAAGCAAGCAGAGGTAGTGATAGAACATCTGCGTGAAAGCGTGGAGGAAATGCGCATAGAAACCGAGCAAGGTATTGTGATTCCTGTGACTATCAGTGCAGGGCTGGCAGCAATTACATCTGAAGTGTCTCGCTACGAAGAAATTTTAGCGCAGGCCGATAAAGGTTTGTATAGTGCAAAACGTAACGGGCGAAACCGGACTTATCTTCAAAGCAGATCGTCATCGTTATAAAAAGTTATTTCGTTGTTGACATATGAGTTGTCCACTATCTCTGTGGATAAGCTTGTTGGCTACTCTATTTTTCCTATATTTATTCGTAATGGAGATCGTTTGGTTCAAATAATATTTCGTTGCGATGATTATTGGATGGTTAATAAGCCAGCTGGTATGAGTTTTCATGCTGAGTCTGATGAGGTTGGGATGATGCAGTCTTTGGCTAATATGCACCCTGACGTCACTTTTTATCCTGTCCATCGCCTTGATAAGATGACATCTGGCTTGTTGATTGTTGCCTGTAATAAAGAGGCCGCTGCGACTTTTGGTGAAAAGTTTGAGAAGCATGACATTGAAAAGCGTTATTTAGCGATATCAAAACGTAAACCTAAAAAGAAGCAAGGAACTGTTTCTGGTGGAATGCAACCGAGTCGGCGAGGGCAGTGGAAGCTTACTCAAGAAGCAAAGAATTTTGCTGTTACACAGTTTTTTTCATCGGCGTTTCAAGGAAACAGAGTTTTCCTAGTACGTCCACTTACTGGGAAAACGCATCAAATTCGTGTGGCATTAAAAAGTATTGGCTCTCCAATTTTAGGGGATTCACGATATGGTGGTGATGAGTCTGATCGAGGTTATTTGCATGCTTACGCCTTATGGTTCGAGTGGAATGGCGAGGTAAGGCGTTACACTTGTTTGCCAGAATCGGGAGACGGCTTTTCAAGCGACTTTACTGATTTTGTAAACACTCAATTTGATGAGTCTTTATTAAAATGGCCCTCTAAAAAATAATTTATAGAACTCGGTAGGAAACATCTATCTGAGAAGGAAAGCGAATGAAAAATGTTTTGGTTTATTGTCGTCAAGGCTTTGAAAAAGACTGTGCGGCAGAACTGTCAGATGTGGCCAGTAATAAAGGTTTCTATGGTTATGCCAAAGTGGTTCCTGATTCTGGCTATGTAGTATTTCACCTCGATCAAGCGGATGCGGGTGAATCCTTGATCCAGCAGTTGCAGTTTAATCGCTTGATTTTTGCTCGCCAGATCATTGCAGTGAATGATGTGATTGAGTTGGAGCAAGGTGGGCGAGTTGAGTTGTTACTTGAAGCCGCTCGTGAATTACCTCTTGCTGAAGAAGTATGGATCGAAACGGCGGATACTAATGAGGCGAAAGCCTTATCGGGTTTAATTAAGAAACTCGATAAACCTTTGAAAGAGGGTTGGAAAAAGTCTGGTGTGTTACGTAATAAAGCTGTGGGTGTCAGGCATCACGTTTTTTTATTGAGTGGTGAAGAAGCTTATTTAGGTGTCTCTTATGCTGCTTGCCGAAGTGAGTTTCCTTTGGGGATTCGCCGATTACGCTTTCCTGCTGCAGGTCCGAGTCGTTCGACTCTTAAACTGGAAGAAGCCTTTTTACAGTTTGTTCCAGAAAAAACACGTGAAGCAGATTTGACTGAAGGCATGACGGCAGTTGATTTGGGGGCTGCACCTGGTGGCTGGACTTATCAGTTTGTTAAAAAAGGCATTCATGTTTTTGCGATTGATAATGGCCCGATGCAGAAAGAATTGATGTCGACTGGGTTGGTGCAGCATGAAAAGGCGGATGGATTTAAATTTGAACCACCTTATACGGTTGATTGGTTGGTTTGCGATATGGTGGAACGTCCAATAAAGGTGGCTGAATTAATGGCGAAATGGTTGGCAAATGGCTGGACGCGACGTGCTATTTTTAACTTAAAATTGCCAATGAAAAAACGCTTTCAAGAAGTTTCTTTGTGTTTGCAATTAATTGAAGATTTATTAAAAAAATCTGGTGTAGGTTACCAATACCAGGTGAAGCATCTTTATCATGATCGTGAGGAAGTAACTGTTTGCATTATGGTTAAGTGATCGCTTTTACAATTAGTGTAAGGTCAGAAAAAACGCCTTATAAATATATTTTTATAAGGCGTTTTATGGTTTTCGCTATTTGTCTAAATCCTAAATAGATTCATTCGCATGAAAGAAACTGTAACCCATTGCTTCTTCCATTAGCGGGTCTCGCTCATATATGTCATGGCGGAATTCAGGCATGCCATTAGCGTTCGGAACTACGGTAAAGTAAACCAAGTATACTGGAATGTAAGTTGGTAATGAGATCACGCTATTGCTTGCGGTTTTCAGTGTTTTCGTCATTTCATTGAAGCTCTTACTGCCTTTGGTTATTTCCCTTGCAAACTCATCTGGCTTTTCTAATCTCACGCAACCTGAACTAAACGCTCTGTCTGTTTCACGAAAAAGGTGTTTTGCCGGAGTGTCGTGTAAATAAATGGCGTTTTTATTTGGGAACATAAATTTATATTGGCCCAGTGCATTTCCTTCATCTGGTTCTTGTTCAAATCGATAGCTGAGTTTGCTTTCTTCTATGCTGTTCCAATCGATTTTTGTTGGGTCAAGTTCTTTCGCTCCAATACTCCAGCTTGAGTAGACTTTATAACCTTGTTTAGAAAGATAGTTAGGGTCTTTTTGCAGTTTTGGCAACAAGTTTTCTCTGGCTATTCTATGCGGTACGCGCCAAGTCGGATTGGTTACCATGTACGTCATTAGTCCTTTAAATACAGGGGTTTTTCTTGAGGGCTTACCTATGACGGTTTTCATTGATGTTAATTCGCCGTTTAAGTGCATATCAAGCGTGTAGTTTGTTAAGTCTACCCAAACACGATTCGGCTCAAGCTCGCTTGGGAGCCAGCGCCATCTTTCAATATTGTATGCTATTTGTTTTGCTCGGGTTTCCAGTGGGATGTTGAGCATTTCGACTGTTTCTGAACCTGCTGATCCATCGGCAGTGATATGGTGACGGCGTTGGAAGCGTATTAGCGCTTCTTTGAGTCGTATATCAAATTTTTCTTCATTCACCTTTCGAGTAGAGAATCGAATGTCTCCTAACTGCACAAGTCGAGCTCGTAGTTGGGCAACTCGTGGGCCTTCTTCACCGATAGATAAAAGGGATCCTGGGTCAATGCGGATGTCTTTTTCTTTTGCGGCAATATCTTGGTAATACACAAGCCACTTTTGAAGTATTTGGTAATGAGGATGGCGTGGCGCCAAAAGCGGAAGATAGTTCACCATGTCGCTTGCAGATTCTAGATACAGTAAATCTTTCCAAATGTTACTTGGAGCATCAAGTTGCCAATTTGGATCGATTAACTGAGGCTCGTATCGACCATTGCTGAGGTCGTGAGCATAGCTCGTGAGTGCGATTGTGGTGATGACATCCATCTCTGCAAGTTGTTGTGAAGTCGGCTCTTTTAAATCTAAATACTCTTTAATGATGTCAGTATGATAGTGAATTGGATTGAGGCCGTGGGAATAGGATTGCTCAAGAATATCAACAAGTTTGTAGATGGAAGTGTTTATTCTTTTGTTTTCGATCCAGACAGGTTCATAACCTCGGTATTGGTAAGCATCAAGAACACTGTTGTTTGGTAGTGCTTGACCTGCAACAGGAGTAAAAGCATTTAGAGTGAGTGATACTTGTTGTTTTACACTGGTTTCTATTTGCTGTTCGCTAGGCGGTTCAACTGTAAATTGTTTGCTTGTATTTGAGGTTGAACAAGCACCTAAAAGTAAACATACGCCAATTAATGCTAATCGTTTGACTGCGAATGTCATAAATTTTTCCTTGTACTAAACTGTTTTTGGTAAGCGTGTATAGTTTTCTAGATCGTTTAATATTGTTATGGCTTCTTCTTTACTATTACCACACACGTATCGTTCTGGTGTGAAATCTTTGCAGACTTTAGGTCTTTCTGGATCTCCAAATATAGCACAAGTTAAATCGGGTAAAAGCTGAACACAAATGACTCCAGCTGGTTTTCCATGTGGCATGCCAGGAATGGGAGAGCTGATTGATGGTGCTATGCAGCATGCGCCGCAGCCTGATCTACAAAACATAATTTTATCTAATTTTAATTGAGCTATTTATAGTAACAAGTTAATGAGATGTTTAATATTTTATTAGTGTATGTGCTTGTATTTGAGGCTTCTTAGCCTCGCTTTTTTACGGTGCTGAGCCTAAAATGAAGAAGCAATGTTGATACTTTTCATAATAGAGTTCTCTGGATGATAATTGAAAAAAAAATATTAGTTGTTGAAGACAGTCCCGTCGTTTTGAAAGTGCTTAAGCACTTATTGTCGCAAAATCCAGAATTTATTCCTGTGCTCTGTGATTGCTATAAAGAGGCTGAAAGCAAGTTAAACTCTGAAGGAAAGGATTTTTTTGCTGCTATTGTTGATCTAAATTTACCTGACGCTGAAAATGGTGAAATTGTTGATCTGGTTTTGTCATATAAGCTTCCGTGTGTTGTGTTAACTGGCAATTTTGATGATAGTCTGCGCCTCAGTCTTTTGAATAAAGGGGTTTTAGATTACATAACCAAAGACAGCCGATATTCTTTTAATCATGTTATTAAAGTGATTGAGCGTTTAGATAAAAACCAAGGTATTAAAGTTTTAGTCGCTGAAGATTCATCGACAAGTCGATTGTTCATTAAAATTTTGCTTGAACAATATCGCTTCGAAGTAATTGAAGTCGAAAACGGACAGGAAGCATTGGCAAAACTGGAGGCTGATTCAGAGATAAGAATGCTGATTACAGATCATAATATGCCTTTGGTGAATGGCTATGATCTGGTTCGTATGTTGCGACAAAATGCGCGTTTCCGTGATTTGGTCATTATTGGTCTGTCTTCTGAAGGGGATAGCTCGCTGACGGCTAAGTTTATAAAAGCTGGGGCGAATGATTTCCTTAAAAAGCCTTTTTACCATGAAGAGTTTCATTGTCGTGTTATTCATAACTTAGAAGCTCAAGAAATGCTTGAAAAAATCAGAGATTTGGCGAGTATCGATCCACTAACAAAGCTGAAAAATAGATGTTATTTATTTGATGATGGAGAAAAGTTATATCGTAAAAGCGCTCCAGATATTTCCCTTGCTATGCTCGACCTTGATCACTTTAAGCAGATTAATGATACATATGGCCATTTTATCGGTGATAATTTGCTGGTGGAGATGGGGAAGGAAGTAGCAAAAGCGTTTCCAGGTGTGTTGGCTTGTCGCTTTGGAGGAGATGAGTTTTGTTTACTCGCTAATTTCGATGGTGCTTCTTTACTGGTAATGATAGAAAGCTTTTTGACAACCATTCGTTCTAAACAATATACCGATGCTAAATTGACTGTTACTTATAGTGTTGGGCTTTGTTCTAACACAACATCTTCGTTGCACGATTCCATTATTGTTGCTGATCATAATTTATATGAAGCAAAACGTTGTGGACGAGATCGAGTCGTAGCAGATTTTTAATTTTCTTTTTATGAGTCTCTTAGAAACGAAAAAGGCCACGATTAAAGTGGCCTTTTTCGTATTTTTGGTGGCGTTAATTAACCTTTTAGCATTTTCGCTAGAATGGGATTAACAACTCCTGGGTTTGCTTTACCTTGGGAGGCTTTCATAACTTGACCAACAAAGAATCCAATCATTTTCTTCTGCTTATCAGGCTCAGCGGCTCTATATTGCTCTACCTGTGCTGTATTGGCATCTAATATTTCTTGGATCATGGTTTCTATTGCGCCAGTATCTGTTACTTGTTTTAGGCCTTTCGCTTCGATGATTTCATCAGCTGAGCCTTCACCTTGCCACATAGCTTGGAAAACATCTTTTGCTGTTTTTCCGTTAATTGTGTTGTCTTTTATGCGAACTAATAGTTGGCCAAAGTTTTCTGCATTAACAGGCGCTTGAGTGATTTCTAGCTGTTCTTGATTAAGTTGTTTACTTAATTCGCCCATTACCCAGTTTGCAGCTAATTTGGCGTCTTTGACAATTTTATTAGCACTTTCAAAGTAGTCTGCCATAGCGCGAGATGAAGAAAGGACGCTTGCATCATATTCGCTGAGTTTGTGTTCTTCTTGGAAGCGTTTGGCTTTTTGGCTTGGTAATTCAGGTAGTGTTGATTTTATTTCATCAATATAGCTCTGAGTTAACATAACAGGTAATAGGTCTGGACAAGGAAAGTAGCGGTAATCGTTGGCATCTTCCTTTGAGCGCATGCTGCGAGTCTCGTTCTTTTCTGGATCGTAGAGACGTGTTTCTTGAACGATACGACCGCCATCTTCAAGGATGTCCATTTGTCGCTCAATTTCGGTATAGATAGCTTTTTCAATAAAGCGGAATGAGTTTACATTCTTAATTTCTGTACGAGTACCGTATTCTTTTTGACCTTTAGGGCGTAGCGATAAGTTAATGTCGCAACGCATTGAACCTTCAGCCATGTTGCCATCACAAATGCCCAAATAAGTCACAATTGAGTGGATCATTTTGACGTAGGCAACGGCTTCTTTTGCGGAACGGATATCTGGCTCAGAAACTATTTCCAATAGCGGAGTGCTGGAACGATTAAGGTCTATCCCTGTCATGCCTTGAAAGTCTTCATGTAAGGACTTACCAGCGTCTTCTTCTAAGTGCGCTCTGGTGATGCCAACACGAGATGTCGTACCATCATCAAGTGTGACGTCAAGATAACCTTCTCCGACAATTGGGTGATCCATTTGGCTAGTTTGATAGCCTTTTGGTAGGTCAGGGTAGAAGTAGTTTTTACGAGCGAAAACGGATGTCATGCCAATTTCTGCGTTTACCGCATGGCCAAACATAACCGCCATCCGTAAAGCTTCTTTATTAAATACTGGTAGTGCGCCTGGCATTCCCAAGTCAACAAGTGTTGTTTGAGTATTTGCTTCAGCACCAAAGCCAACCGCAGCACCGGAAAAGAGTTTAGACTTTGTGGTCAATTGAGTGTGTATCTCAAGACCGATTACAACTTCCCAATTCATTCTTATACTCCTTTTGCCATTTCTGGTGTTTGTAAATGCCAATCAGTTTGCTGCTGGTATTGGTGGGCAACATTGAGTAGTTTGGCTTCGGCAAAATAATTACCCATTATCTGTAGGCCAACAGGCATGTTATTCACAAAGCCTGCTGGAACTGACATTGCTGGAATGCCAGCAAGGTTGACAGATAGAGTATAAATATCTTCTAAATACATGGCGACGGGGTCATTCGTCTTACTACCCAGTTCAAATGCAGTTGTTGGTGCAACAGGCCCCATGATCACATCAACTTCATTTAATGCGTTAACAAAGTCTTCTTTTATTAAGCGGCGGATTTTTTGCGCTTTTAAATAGTAGGCATCGTAATAGCCTTCAGATAAAGCATATGTGCCAACCATGATTCGTTTTTGAACTTCTTGTCCAAAACCTTCTGCACGAGAACGCATGTACATATCGAGTAAATCTTTTGGGTCATCACAACGGTGTCCAAAACGGACGCCATCGAAGCGAGATAGATTGGAAGAGGCTTCTGACGGTGCAATGACATAGTAAGAAGGGATGCTGAGTTGTAGGTTGGGTAAAGAAATTTCCTTTACTGTCGCTCCCAGCTTTTCAAATTCCTTTACTGCATCCATGATGGTTTGAGCGACATCAGAATCTAAACCGTCACCAAAATATTCTTTTGGTAAGCCGATTTTTAAACCTGTTAATGATGCATTTATATTGGCTAGATAGTCTTCCGATGATGTCTCAGAAGACGTGGAGTCTTTTTCATCAAAGCCTGCCATTGCTTGCATCAAATGAGCGCAATCTTCTGCACTTTTTGCCATTGGCCCGCCTTGGTCAAGGCTTGATGCATAGGCAATCATGCCAAAGCGAGAAACGCGACCATAAGTTGGTTTAAGTCCGGTGATACCACAGAAAGAAGCAGGTTGACGAATAGATCCACCAGTATCCGTTCCTGTGGCTGCGACAGCGAGGCCTGCTGCAACGGCAGCGGCTGAGCCACCTGAAGAACCACCTGGTACAGTATTTAGATTCCAAGGGTTTTTAACAGCACCATAAAAACTGTTTTCGTTTGATGATCCCATTGCGAACTCATCCATGTTGGTTTTACCAAGCATAACGGCGCCAGCTTGCTGAATGCGGCTTGTTACTGTGGACTCATAAGGTGGGACGAAGTTGTTTAGCATTTTTGAGCCGCAAGTGGTTAATGTGCCTTGAGTGCAAAATAGGTCTTTATGGGCAATTGGAATCCCTGTTAGTGATGTGCCTTGTCCATTTTGCAGTAGGGCGTCAGCCGCTTTTGCTTGTTGAAGTGCTAACTCATCACTCACGGTAATGTAGCTATTAAGTTGGGAATCCAGCATCGAGATGCGCTTTAAGAAGGCTTGCGTTAGCTCTACGCTGGAAATGTCTTTATTTTTAAGTTGTTTTGCTAAACTCGAAATACTTTGTTCGGACATGGTTTGCTCTCTTAATCGATCACTTTTGGTACAAGGAAAAGGCCAGCTTCAGATTGAGGAGCGTTGGCAAGGAAAGCGCCACGTCGATTGTCTTCTGTGACGACGTCGTCTCTTAATCTTTGTGTCATTTCAAGAGGATTTGAAAGAGGCTCAACACCATCTGTGTCTATTGACTGCATTTGTTCAACCAGTGTTAGCACGCTAGATAGTGAGTTTTGATATTGATCGGCATCTTCCTCGGTTAGAGCGAGGCGTGCCAAGTGTGCAATTTTTTGCACGTCTTGTTTGTTTATAGACATGTTTCACCTGATTTTGGATTGTCGAAAATGCTTCATATTGTATCTCTTAGTTGAAATGCTATAAAGCTAACTGCGTGGAAAATCTAGGTTATTTATATTTTTTTTATGAAAACTCAAAAACATTGAGCTCCATGGGAACTTTTTTGAGATTTACGTTGAATCCGCTTGCCCATTGGCCTAGTGATTGTTACATTTTGACACTATTCGTATCGTATTTATCAGGATGTAAGAATTCATGTTTAAAAAAATCAGGGGAATGTTTTCAAGTGATTTGTCTATTGACTTAGGAACGGCAAATACCCTTATTTATGTTCGTGATCGCGGAATTGTGCTTGATGAGCCTTCTGTTGTTGCTATTAGACATAACGGCAACCAAAAAACAGTCGCGGCTGTTGGAGCTGAGGCGAAACGTATGTTGGGTCGTACGCCAGGTAATATAACCGCTATTCGCCCAATGAAAGATGGTGTTATCGCTGACTTTCATGTAACTGAAAAAATGCTTCAGTACTTTATTTCACAAGTTCATGAAAACAGTTTTTTAAAGCCTAGCCCTAGAGTTTTAGTTTGTGTGCCTTGTAAATCAACCCAAGTTGAACGTCGAGCGATCAAAGAGTCTGCATTAGGTGCGGGTGCGCGAGAAGTTTATATCATTGAAGAGCCCATGGCGGCTGCGATTGGTGCCGGTTTACCTGTCGCCGAAGCGTCCGGTTCTATGGTTATTGATATCGGTGGTGGTACCACAGAAATTGCTATAATTTCTTTGAACGGTATTGTTACCTCTGAGTCTATTCGTGTCGGTGGTGACCGTTTTGATGAAGCGATTACAACTTATGTGCGTCGTCAGTACGGTAGTCTTATTGGTGACGCTACCGCAGAGCGCATCAAAACTGAAATCGGTATGGCTTACCATACAGGTGAAGAGTTAACTATTGATGTCCGTGGCCGTAACTTAGCCGAAGGTATCCCTCGTTCATTCTCTCTAACAAGTACTGAAATTCTTGATGCACTGCAAGAGCCACTCGCTCAGATTGTTCAGGCCATTAAAGGTGTTCTTGAGCAATCCCCACCTGAATTGGCCGCTGATATTGGTGAGACAGGTTTAGTTTTAACAGGTGGTGGTGGTTTGCTGCGTGAACTAGATCGTTTGATCAGTGAAGAAACCGGTTTGCCTGTTATTATTGCAGACGATCCTTTGACTTGTGTGGCTCGTGGTGGCGGTATGGCGCTAGAGTTAATGGATAAGCACGCAGCAGAATTATTTACAGCTGATAACGAGTAATAGTTAGGGGCTTCTCATTAATAATTCGCTTCACTTTAGTGGTCGAATCTCTAGTGCTCGCTTTGTAGTGCTAGTGATTCTATCGCTTACCATGATTATCGCGGATATACGCTTTGCAGCCTTCTCTCATGTTAGACCTTATCTAACCTTGCTCGTGACTCCAATTCAAATGGTTGTTAATACACCTAAACAAGCGTTCATTTGGGCCGGAGAGCATCTTCAAAGTCGAGAAAGCTTGGTTCGTGAGAATCAGTCTTTGCAATCTGAAATTTTGATTTTACGCAGTCGTCAGCAGAAGCTTGACTCTTTGCAGGCGGAAAATACTCGCCTGCGAGAACTTTTAGATGCTTCTCAACGAGTAGAAGAAAAGATTGTGATGGCTGAGGTCATTGGCTTTGATCAAAATGCTTATAGCCATAAGCTAATGATTGATAAAGGTTTTTCATCAGGTGCGTATGTTGGCCAACCTGTTCTAGATGCAACTGGTGTTTTAGGGCAAGTGGTAGAAACGGCAGCTTACAGTAGTCGAGTATTATTGATTGCAGACGCCAGTCATTTTGTTCCTGTTCAGCTGTCTCGTACAGGTTTTAGAGGGATTCTTCGAGGAACAGGAAGCTTAACCCAAATGGAGTTGATGAGTGTTCCTCGATCTATTGATATTAAAAAAGGTGATGTATTAACAACGTCCGGCCTCGATAATCGATTCCCAAGTGGCTACCCTGTTGGTGTTGTAAAAAGTGTTAAGTACACTCCAGGTGATGCTTATGCGGATGTGGATGTCGTTCCTCTCGCTCAATTGGGAAGAAGCCGTCATATTATGTTAATAGATAAACCAGAAGCAGAGCGCGAATGAAACCGATTTTAGTTTTTAGTGTCACTCTTTTAACAGCTCTGATGTTGGAAGCAATTCCTTTTCCTGAAGAGCTTGTTTGGTTTCGACCTGAATGGGCCTTGTTAGTTATCTTGTATTGGGTAATTGCTTTGCCATTTAGAGTGGGGGTTGGCTTTGCTTGGTTTTTAGGGCTGATGATAGATTTGCTACAAGGCAGCATCATTGGTCAGCATTCTCTAACATATGTCATCATCGCCTATACTTGCGCTGTTTTTTATAAGCGCTTGAGAATGTATCACCCTTGGCAGCAGGGCTTTTTCGTTTGTATTCTGGTTAGTGTGAATCAGTTAGTAGATTTTTGGGTGGATCATTATGTGGTATATGCAGAACCTACTTTGATGATATTTATGCCTGCCGTTATGACTGGCCTATTATGGCCTTGGTCTTTTGTTATTTTACGCAGTGTGAGGCGTATGTACGCTATTCGCTAAGCTGCTTTTTAGGAAAAACATATGCTTGTTTTGGCTTCTGCTTCACCTAGAAGAAAAGAGCTACTGAGTCTTTTAGTTAAATCATTCGAGGTTTTGCCTGCTGATATTGATGAAACACCAAAGTGTCATGAACAGGCAGAAGATTATGTGCTACGCATGGCCGTAGAAAAAGCAAAAACAGCGTCATTAAAATACCAATCCTTGCCCATTTTTGATGAAAGCGCGGTGTTTATTGCCTCCGACACCAGTGTTGTTGTGGATGATGTAATTCTTGGTAAGCCGCTTGATCTAGACGATTCAAATCGAATGTTGCGACTTTTATCAGGTCGATCTCATCAAGTCTTAACCTCTCTCTGTGTTTATCATTCAAAGCATCAACATTTTTTAACTAAGTGCGTTGTAACAGATGTGACTTTGCGTTCTATTTCTGATGTGGAAATAGAGCAATATTGGAAGTCTGGCGAGCCTCAAGATAAAGCAGGTTCATATGCTATTCAAGGTTTAGGTTCCGTGTTTGTTGCGTCTCTTTCAGGTTCTTATTCTGCTGTTGTCGGTTTACCTTTATTTGAAACTGCACAATTACTCAATCAATTTGGAATTCATTCGTTAGAGGAAATGTCTCATGAGTGAAGATGTACTCATTAATGTCACTCCAATGGAAGTGCGTGTTGCGCTTGTTGAGAATGGTGTTTTACAAGAAGTTTATATTGAGCGTTCTAGCCGCAAAGGCATTGTTGGTAATATTTACCAAGGCAAAGTAGTGCGTGTCCTTCCAGGTATGCAAGCGGCTTTTGTTGATATTGGGCTAGAAAGAGCCGCTTTTATTCATGTGTCTGAAGTGGCTGATCGTGATGCGATTAATCCAAGTGATCAAATAGGGGATTATTTGCGAGAAGGCCAGTCTCTCGTTGTTCAGGTGACGAAAGACCCTATCAGCACAAAAGGGGCGCGTTTAACCACGCACCTTTCCATTCCTTCTCGTTATCTGGTCTATATGCCGGACCAAACTCATGTGGGAGTAAGTCAAAGAATAGAAGATGAAGCTGAGCGTGAAAGACTGAAAGCATTGGTATCAGAAGCCTTAACAGATGCAGATGAAAACAGCGGTTATATTTTAAGAACGGCAGCAGAGAAGGTTGGGGAAGATGAAATTCTTGCTGATATAAAGTTCTTAACGCGATTGTGGCAATCAGTAAAACGTCGCATGCAAAATGCTAAAGCGCCTTCTATTATTTATGATGATCTACCTTTACACCTTCGAACCATGCGAGATTTAGTTGGTTTAAGCACTGAGAAAATTCGTATTGATTCGAAAGAGAATTATGCAAAACTGCGGGCTTTCGCGGATGATTTTATTCCAGAATTAAAAGATAGAATCGAATATTATCCAGGTGAACGTCCAATATTTGATCTTTATAGCGTTGAAGATGAAATACAGAAAGCATTGGATAGAAAGGTTCAGCTTAAATCTGGCGGTTATTTGCTGGTTGAGCAGACGGAATCTATGACAACTATTGATGTGAATACTGGTGCTTTTGTCGGTAGTCGTAATCTAGAAGAAACGATTTATAAGACGAACCTTGAAGCCGCTACATCAATTGGTCGACAACTGAGGCTGAGAAATCTCGGCGGCATTATTATCATCGATTTCATTGATATGGAAGATGAAGAGCATAAGCGTCAAGTGCTGCGTATGCTTGAAAAAGTATTAGAGCTAGATCATGCGAAAACAAAGATAACGGGTGTATCTGAGCTTGGCTTAGTCGAGATGACACGTAAAAGAACTCGAGAGAGTTTAGGTCAGACTTTATGTGAACCATGTCGCTCTTGTCGTGGTAGTGGTTTGGTGAAAACACCTGAAACGGTATGTTATGAAGTGTTTCGGGAAATTCTGAGAGCAGACCGTGCTTATAACTCGCAAACTTACACTGTGTTAGCTGCTGGTTCGGTTGTTGAGCGTTTTTTAGATGAAGAAAGTGCTAGTGTTGCTGAGTTGGAAGCCTTTATTGGAAAAACCATTCGTTTTCAGGTGGACTCAGTGTACACACAAGATCAATATGATGTTGTGCTCCGTTAGAATCTTATAGGCCTGATAATGAGTTGGCTATTGCGTAAAACGATTTTGATTGTTTTTTGGGGGCTTGTTACCTTCACGGCGTTGCTCGCAATTTTTTCTTTAAGTGTGGCAAATTTACTGCCTTATTTAGATCATTATCGTCCGCAAATAGAACATAACTTAGAACAAATAACAGGTTACCCTATTAGTTTAGGCAGTATTGATGGGCGTCTAGAAGGAATTGATCCAACTGTTTCAGTTGGTGATTTTCAGTTGTCGGTTAACAACCAGTCTTCGATCATTGTTAATGAGATGCGTGTTCGACTGGATACGGTTAAATCTCTGTTAAGCTTCAGTCCCCAGTTTACCTATATCAGGTTTGTAGAGCCTGTTGTTTCTTTGCAGGAAAGTGAAGGGCAATGGCGTCTTAATGGCGCTAAACCTTCTCAGACTGTACGTAATGATGTTGGTATTGAGCGCGCTTTAGACTACCTTTCTGAACAGCGGAATTTCTCCATAATAGATGCTAGTGTAGAAATAGACAGTGACCAATTTGGTGAGCACGTTATAAGTATTCCTCACTTATACATATTCCAAAAGTCATTTGAGTCTTTATTAACCTCCACTTTTTATTTAGATAGCAATCAAGCTCCTTTCCAAATAGATGCTCGTTTGGCTGGTTACAGTGGTTTACTTGGTAACTATCGAATAAAAGCATCTCTTGATGCGCCTTTATTTTCATTGCCAATTAAAGAAGTATTCCAGCTTGCTGATTATTCAATAGAAGAAGTCGAGGCTGGAGGCAAGTTTTGGTTCGATGTTACCGTAGGGAAAGAAGTTGAGCTTCGCTCTCAAAGCGCACAATTCAATATATCTTTTGCTGATGGTAGAGCTTACCAGGCAACTTCCTCTCTTCGTCTGCGTTACGCTCAAACCTCTCCTAGTTTGCATGTAGATCTCTATGGTTTAGAGGTAAATAACGAATTAAAAGAACCTTATCTGACAACGAGCCTTTCATTTGATTGGTCCTCGCTTTCTAAGCGCTCCAATATCCGGTTTGATCAGATAGATTTAGGTATGGCTAATCAAGTCGCGTCTTACTTTTTGCCTGAAGAATCGGATGCTCAATTTATATTGAATGGATTGAATCCGACTGGAATAGCGACAAATGGTGCACTTCAGATTTGGCAAGAAAATGACCAACTATTATTTCAGTTCTTGAGTAATTTTCAGTCTGCTTCTGTTGAGGCTTACAATGGTATTCCAAAAGCCACAGGTGTGAATGCGGTCTTTAGTTTGTCGAATGATAATGGCTATATTGACTTTAAAGGGCAAAAGGGTGAGCTGCATTTTGACACGGTTTATGAGCGTTCTTGGCTTGTGGATGCTTTTTCTGGATATGTTAGTTGGCAAAAACAGCAGGATACTTTTTTAATTGTAGGGAAGGACCTTAATGTAGAGCGTAATGCTGCTCATGTTCAAGGTGGGTTTCGTTTAGAGATTAGAAAAGATGAACCGGATTGGATTTCGTTGGATTTGCATGGTGACAATATTTCGACCTCTGATCGACTATCGTATATCCCGCCAAAAGTACTCAACGAAGATCTTAGATTATGGATAGATTCTTCTTTTTCTGATGCGGGTATGGTGAGCAGTGCGGATGTTGTTTTGCATACTGAACTTTTGGATGGCGCTGATCCACATGTGAGAGTGCAGCTTGCTGCTCGTGATCTTTCAATACGATTTGATGAAAACTGGCCTGTGGCAGAACAGGTTAATGGAGCTTTTGAATTCGATAAAAAAGGTGTTTCTGTCAATATTGACTCAGCCCTTTTGTCAGGACTTAGCGCTTCGGATGTAGAGTTAAGTGTGCTTGTTGTAGATAATGCTGCTGATTGGCTGAATATTAAAGCTCACGTCAAAGATGACTCTGCTACTATTATTTCCATGTTAAAAGAAACGCCTCTAAATGAAACAATCGTCAAGCCTTTTGAGAGTTGGGATCTTGCTGGAGATGTGAGCGGTAGTTTTGATGTGAGTGTGCCTTTTTCACATGGCCAAGATCCAAAAGTTCAGGTAAGCCTTAATTTTGAGAATAACCCTGTAACATTGAAAGACTTAAAGCTTTCTACAGTTATTAAAAAAGGGCAATTAAATTATACCACTGCAGAAGGTATTCAAAATTCAGAATTTCAAATTCAAGGCTTAGGAGGAGAATCACGTCTTACCCTGACTTCTAACAACCCATCTGAAGATGAATTAGTAATTTCTGGAGAGTTGTTGGGGGTGGCCAATCTGCGGAATGTACTTGAGTGGCGTGAGTTCCCAGACGCATTGATAAATGCAGTGTCGGGAAATACGGATTACAAGGGCACTTTATCCGTCAATCAGTCACAAAGCGGACAGCTTGATTTAGTCATAAGTAGTGATTTGCTTGGAGTGAATGTTGATCTTCCCAAGCCTGTAGGCAAAGAAAGTGGAGAGGCTAAACCTCTTAGAATAAAGCTTAGGCAGCATGAGGACGACTTGGTTGTTGACCTAAATTACAGTGCTTTGTCTAACTCACGTTTCCTTATGCATGAGGGAGAATTCGTGGGCGGAGAAGTCATTATGAACGGTGAAGAAGGGCTATCCTTAAGTGACACTATCCCCAAAGGATTGGTGTTGAATGGTAACTTCGACTACTTTGATGTCCAAGAGTGGTTCTCTGTCTTCAATAAATTTTCATCTGATGATGTGAAACAAATAGAAGTCGAAGTTCCTCAGCTGCCAACTTGGATTAATAAAATAAATCTTATCATTGATGATGTTGAGGTGAATCCGTATAACACTTGGCGCAACTTTAAAGTCTCTTATGACGCTTCAAAGGGCGATGCTTTATTGGTGAATTCTGATGAGCTGAACTTCTCGTATACAAATGAAAGCCAAACGCCAAATTTGCATTTTGGATTTTTGAGTTGGAATACGGCACCTTCAAATGATGATTCGGCATCGCAAGAAAGTGACAATGTGGAAGCGCCTATTTCGGCATCTCAAGTGCCGAATATAGCATTATCGGTTGATGAGCTGTATTTAAACGAAAAGCCATATGGTGATTGGCGGCTGACGGTCAAAAGAAATGCGAATAAAGTGAGTATTGAGCCTATAACGACTAAATTAAAAGGTGGCTCTTTTTTTGGGCGCTTTGTTTGGGTAGACGCTGGAGAAGATTCTACCGTTGAGTTGGCGATAGGTTCTAAAGGTAAGGATGTTGGCGAATTAGCTGGGAAGTTTTCTAATGAGAGCTATATCTCATCCAAGGCTTATCAACTGGATGTTGACTTAAATTGGAAAGGGCATCCGTTTTACTTTGATCGAAGCTCTGTGTCGGGCGGTATTGGTTTTTCTGCAGAAGACGGCAATTTTCATAAGGTTGATGAGCTGCCTTCTTTTTTGAAGGCGCTTGGTATTTTCAATATTGGTGCTTTGAGTAGAAGGTTGGTGTTGGACTTCTCTGATATTTACGAGCCAGGGTTAACTTACGATGATTTCAATGGAGTGTTGTCTTTAAATAAAGGGATTTTGATGACAACGAAACCAATCAAAATTGTCGCGCCTTCTGCAGAGTTGACTGTGGAAGGGAAAGCGGACATTGTAAATGAAACATTGGATGAAAAATTGACGGCAACTTTCCCGTTAATGGGTACTTTACCTCTCGCTGGGTTGTTGCTTTCTACGCCTCAAATTGCCGGTTTGCTCTTTATTACAGATAAATTGATTGGTGATCAATTGTCTAAGGTGACCAGTATTCAATACAAAGTAGAAGGTTCGTTTAATGATCCGGTTATTACGCCCATTAAGTATCGACCTTTGGAGAAAAAATAACCTACTTTTCCTTTTAGGAATGCTTTTTATCTCACATAAAAAGCTCTAGCTATTTGTGTAGCTAGAGCTTTTTTATCACTTATTTTTGAGGTATTACTTAAGGCCTAAGCGTTTTTCTTCTGCTTCACGTAAAAAGCGAAACAGTTTTTTACGATTGGTTGTGTTGCTTCCTTGTGACACTTCTTTCTGAGATAGGCGAATAAGCTGTCTAAGTAGCTGTATATCTTCCATATTTGGGTTTTCGTCTAAGTATTGAGACAAAACCTCTTTGCTATTTTCACCGATTAAAGCGTCTCTTTTGGCTTCTAGTTGATGGAAAAGCTTATTGTATGCGGCTGATGTGGAGTCAAATAAAGCCACCCGCTGAGCAATCGTTTCATGATCTTCCGTACGCATGATTTTGCCTATGTACTGCAAGTGTCTTCGTGATGCTTCATGGTGTTTGATTCTTTCGGCTTCTGCAATGGCATCGCGTAATGTATCAGACATTTCAACTTTTTTAAGTTGGTTTTTACTTAACTTAAGTAGCTTTTTGCCAAGATCTTGCAAAGCTTCCATTTCTCGCTTGATCTGGGTTTTGCTTTTAGGGATTTCGTCTTCATTTTCAAATTGATCAAAGTCTGTCATGGGAACCTATATTAAAAAGATGGTAGCAAGGCCAAGGAAGGAAAGAAATCCAACAACATCTGTTACTGTTGTGAGGATTACGCTTCCAGCAAGAGCTGGGTCTATACCGACTTTCTTCAATAAAATCGGTAAAAGTGTGCCTGTCATTGCGGCAAATAAAAGATTAATGATGATCGCGCCAGCAATGATATAGGCAATCTTCATATTGTCAAACCAAAGTGCGGTGAGAACGGCAATAATGGTTGCCCACAGAAGCCCATTAATGAGGCCAACAATGAGTTCTCTGTTTAACAGCCAGCGAGTATTGGTAGTGCCTATTTGGTCGAGCGCGATACCGCGTATTACTAATGTGAGAACTTGAGAGCCTGCGATACCGCCCATACTAGCGACAATAGGCATGAGAATGGCGAGAGCAACAACTTGGTCTAGCGTGTCCTGAAATAACCCAATGACATAAGATGCAATAAACGCCGTCACCAAGTTGACTCCTAGCCATACGGCGCGGCGCCTTGTTGTTCTCATAATGGGGGCGAAAGTATCTTCGTCGTCATCGAGACCAGCCATGCTTAGCATTGAATGCTCTGCTTCGTCTCGAATGACATCCACCACGTCATCGATCGTGATTCGACCTAGAAGCTTTTTGCTTTTTCCATCAATAACAGGGGCAGAAACAAGGTCCATTTTTTCGAATAACTGTGCGACTTCGCTGGCAGGTGTTTCAGCCTCAATGACGGTGTATTCTGTTTCCATGATATCTCGAACGATATCGCTGGTGTCTGACACTAATAACTTTGTGAGAGGGAGAGTGCCTAATAAGCGATCAGATCGACTAACAACCAGCAGGTTGTCTGTCATATCAGGGAGAATGTCGTGCCTTCTAAGGTAGCGAAATACAATATCAATCGTTATGTTTGGACGTATTGTTATTGTGTCTGTGTTCATTAAGCCACCGGCAGAATCTTCCGAGTAGCTTAATAGGGCTTCAACACGCACCCTGTCTTGCGTTGTCATGGACGCAAGAACTTCTTTTACAATAGTTTCTGGTAAATGCTGTAATAAATCGGCTAAGTCATCACTTTCAAAACTTTCCGATAACTCTATCAATCGCTCAGTATTCATGTTTTTCATGAATTGAGCGCCAATATCTTCACTTAGATATTGTAGCACTTCGCCTTGGTTTTCTGAGTCAATCAGCTCCCATAAAAGCTTTCGTTCTTTAGGTGGGGAGGATTCCAATAATCGAGCAACGTCCTGTGCAGGTAGTGCACCGTTAAGTAAATAACGGATTTGCATGGTGGCACCGGACTCAAGAGACTCGGTGACTGTCTGCAGGTGGTTAGTTAGAGTTGCTTTCTCTGACATATAAAGTGTTACTCATCTTCACCAAAGCGATTGTTGATCAATTCTATTATGGCTTTTAGGGCGTTTTTTTCGTCATCTCCATTGGTTTTGATATGAATTTCGGTGCCCTTTCCTGCAGCGAGCATCATCATTGCCATAATGCTTTTTCCGTCGACGTTACGACCTTCTTTTTCGATGGTAATATCACAGGAGAAGCGAGAAGTTGTTTCAACAAGTTTTCCTGCAGCTCTAGCATGCAAGCCAAGTTTGTTGATGATAGTAATAGACTTTTCTTGCATGCGTGCTTCCTATATTAACGAATCAAATATATTAAATAGCTCTTCGTTTGTTTGAGCGGTTCTTAATTTATCTAAAGATTGTGGCGATTGTGCTAATTCTGCAATCTGCGCCAATGTCGATAAATGAGAGTCACACTCGTGAGGTGGAACGATGAGGGCGAAGATCAAATCTACAGCTCTTTTATCAATCGCATCAAAGTCAATCGGTTTTTGTAATGACATCACAACGATTGCCGTATGATTGGCGGATTCCAAACGACAGTGAGGAATGGCTATACCATTTCCTATTCCAGTACTGCCAAGTTTTTCTCGGCCTAATAAAGCGTCATAAACCGCTTCGTTATCGCAATGTAGTTTGTTAGATGCGACTTCCGCTAAGTTCTCAAGAACGCGTTTTTTGCTGACAATCTCTTGTTTTGCAAAGACAAGTTCCGCTTTCAATAATGATTTTAATGGCATGATAAAGTAGTGTCCGTTTAGATCAATCGCTTGCGTTCATTGGATGGCGGTATGTTCATCGCCTCGCGGTATTTTGCAACAGTACGGCGGGCAACTTGTATGCCTTGGTCAGCCAAAATAGTCGCTAATTTATTGTCGCTTAAAGGTTTTTTAGCTGGCTCATCTGTTACTAGCTTTTTAATCATGGCTCGTATTGCTGTAGAAGAGCATTCTCCGCCAGATGCTGTGTTGACATGGCTGGAGAAGAAATATTTAAGTTCAAAAATACCTTTTGGTGTGTGTATGTATTTTTGAGTCGTCACCCTAGATATTGTTGATTCGTGCATGCCGACTTCTTCGGCTACATCGTGAAGTACCATGGGCTTCATGGCTTCTTCACCTAATTCAAAGAAGTCAATTTGACGGCTTACAATACAGCTGGCAACTTTTAATAGGGTTTCATTTCGGCTTTGTAAACTTTTCATGAACCACTTGGCTTCTTGTAATGACGTCTTGATATAGCTCGCGTCTTCGGGCGTTGACGCTGTGCTAGCCATAGCAGAATAGGTTTCGTTTATTTTGACAGGCGGTAAAGCGTCATTGTTTAGCTCTACTTGCCAGCTGCCATTGCGTTTTTTGACAGAGACATCAGGAATGACATAGTCCGTATCATCTGCATCAATAACAGAGCCGGGACGAGGATTAAGTTGTTGTATTAAGCAAACTACTTCTTTAAGAGCTTCGTCTTTTAGCTTTGTTTTTCTGCTTAATTGCGCAAAGTCACGACTGCCAAGAAGCGGCAAATAATTGTCAATCAGGTTATGCGTGCTTTTGTATAAAGGGTGGTTTTGAAATGCTTCTAGCTGAACTAATAGGCAATCTCGTAGATCGGTAGAGCAAACACCAATAGGGTCAAAACGCTGCAGTCTATGTTGGACTGCCATAACTTCTTCTATTTCAAGTTCTTCTAGTTCGGTCGAAAGGGACTCGCAGATATCGTTTGGTGTAATACTTAGGTAACCATCTGGTTGTACGCATTCAATAATTGCGTATGCAATCTCAATGTCTCGATCAGACATGTGAGTTAAATTTAATTGCCAGATTAAATGATCTTGTATGCTTTCTGCAGGCGCATTACGGCTTTCGAAGTCGCTGTCACCTTCATAGTTATTGTTGTCGCTGATCGCTGCAGAACTTTGGTAGGTGTCATCCCAGTTACTATCTATTGAGAGCTCTTCAGGAATGCTTTCTGTCCATTCTGATTCAACACGAGCTTCTTCACTTGTATTGATATCAGGTGTTTCTGCTGTGCTTTTGGATTCGATGCTAGCTGGTGCTTCTACTTGTCCTTGTTCGTCGTCGTCAAGTTCAAGAAGAGGGTTGGATTCAAGAAATTCATGAATTTCTTGTTTAAGATCCAGCGTAGAAAGCTGCAGCAAACGTATCGCTTGCTGCAGCTGGGGTGTCATGGTCAGCTGTTGACCGAGTTTTAACTGTAAAGACTGCTTCATGGAGCAACTCTTTTTATTTGAGTGAATTGGAACGAGTTATGCATACTACTCCCTTTCTGCAGTAATGATAAGGGGTTACAGGCGGAAGTCATCACCTAAATAGACTTTTTTCACCTGTTCATTGTTAATAACTGTACTAGCATCACCAGAAGCAATGATATATCCATTGCCCACAATATAAGCTTTATCACAGATGTCTAAGGTTTCTCTGACATTGTGGTCTGTAATCAGAACACCAATGCCGCTTTCTTGTAGGTGTTTGATGATAAGTTTGATATCACCGACAGAAATGGGGTCAACGCCAGCAAAAGGCTCGTCTAAGAGAACGAATTTTGGGTTCATTGCTAGTGCCCGCGCAATTTCTACACGGCGCCTCTCACCACCAGATAGGGCCATGCCTAAATTTTTTCTGATATGAGTAATATGAAACTCTTCTAATAAGTCTTCAAGTCTGGATTTCTTCTGAGCTTTTGTGAGTTCTTTACGTGTTTCTAAAATCGCTAGAATATTGTCTTCAACAGACATTTTTCTAAAAATAGAGGCTTCTTGTGGTAAGTAGCCGATACCTTTTTGTGCTCTGGTATGCATCGCGTTACTGGTGATATCTTTACTGTCGATGAATATGCCGCCTGCATCATTAGTAACCATCCCAACTATCATGTAAAAGCATGTGGTTTTGCCTGCACCGTTAGGACCAAGCAAACCAACAGCTTGCCCAGACTCAACTGAGATGGAAACATCCTTTACTACTTGTCGTTTTTTGTAGCTCTTTGCTAGGTTTTTAGCTTCTAGAAGGGCCATTTAATTTGTTTCCTCAGCTAATGGAGATTGAAGCGTCATCGATACTCTGCCTGTGCCTTTTTTTTCTGCACTAAAGGCTCCATCATCAATAGTGTAAAGGATGTAGTCGGCGGATATAGAGTTGTTTAGCTTGCTTAACTGTCCATTACCTATAATTTCTAGTTTGGATTGAGTGATAGAGTAATGGATTTTATTTCCTTTGCTGGTAACAGTGTTGCCAGTCAAATTGATTTGTTGGCTGAATTTTGCTGGTTCCCCCAAGGCTTCTAAACGATTGAATTTTTTTGTCTTTACATCGGTCACAACTTTTAAATATTGTGCCTGTATTTCAATAGAGCCTTGCTTGATGAAGACATTGCCTTTGTAAATGGCTTCCCCAGTGTTTTGGTTAAAAGAGACTTCATCAGCTTGAACTTCTATAGGTTTATTTATGTCATCTGGTAAGGCATAAGTGTATTGACTTAATAAAGCTGAAATTAGCAAGGCGCAAATGTTAATCAAGTGTTTCATATGTTCCTCTTACAGATCCTGTCATGATAACTTCTTCTGAATTTATATAGGTCGTAATTTTGTCAGCGGAAGTTTCTCCTTGTGTGGAGACTAGTATCGGACTTCCTTGGCTTGTTAATGATTGATCTTTATCTAAGTAATGTATGCTGTCTGCGCTCAATTTTATGTCTTCAGATTGAAGATATGTTTTAACGGCTTCAGCATTATCTGTGAGTAGAATATCATCACTTCCATCATGAATGATGCCTTTATTCGCTTTTGCACTCCAGGTTCCTGACTCTGATTTGCGTGCAACGCTCGGAGAATCAAGGAGTGTTTTCGAGTCATCAACATAGTGCAGTGTTTGCTTAGCTTTGAGGGTTTCAATCAACTCCCCGTTTTGATTGAACTCTTTGATGGTTACCTGAGTGATAAAATAGTCAGGGGAGCTGCTTAAAGAATCTGTTGGTATTAGGTTCTTTTGAGGAGAAGTTCCGTGCCATAAAAAAACTGCTACACTCGCAATTAATATGGTAGCGAGCAATAATATTCTAGGCGTAGTGGTACTTTCAAATTTAAACATTAGATCGAACTGCCTGAACTAATTATAAATAGATAAACACAATAAGACCCAAGAAGCGGTAATCCAACCCAGCGCGGAATGCTGCTGTTTTTCGATTTCTTGAAAATATAAATAGCGAACGCAAGGGCGATTGTTAAAGCCAATACCCAAGGGTAATCTCGATTAGTTACGTTGGCATCAATAATGCCTGGTGCAATTAATGCAGGTAAAGGTAATACCGTTGCCAAATTGAAAATATTGGAACCTAAAATATTGCCGATGGCGATGTCATGGTGACCTTTTCTTACGCTGCTTACTGAGGCAGCTAACTCTGGCAAACTGGTGCCAATAGCGACAATAGATAACCCTATGATGAGCTCACTGACGCCAAGTGCTGTTGCTATGTTAATTGCTCCCCATACCAAGAGTTTAGAACTGCCAATTAAAACAGCTAAACCAATTAAGGCAATGATTAGGGATTTAACAACTGGTGATCCATCGTCTTCTGGGAGTTCGTCTTTTAATTCGCTTTCGAGGTCTTTGCTGCCCTTTAACAAGATACTCAAAATTATTATGAAGGCTAAGATCAGAAGGATGCCATCTAATACGCTCAAAGCTTGATCGTAAAGTAAGTAACCAGCAAGGAAGGTGATAGCCAGAACGAGTGGTACTTCTTTGGTTGTTAGGCCCTTTGCGATAGGAACAGAAGAAAAGAGTAAAGTGATTCCGAAAACCAGAGCGATATTGGCGATGTTAGAGCCAATTACATTTCCAACTGCAATTTCTGGAGCTTGATCAAATGCGGCAATTGCAGAAACAACCATCTCAGGCGCGGAAGTGCCAAGTGCAACCAATGTGATACCTATTACCATTGGGCTTACGTTAAGTTTTTCGGCGACTAACGCTGAGTGCTCGATGAATTTATCGGAGCTCATGACTAAAAGAATTAAACCTGCGATAAGCGCAATGGAAGATAGCAACATGATGTGGAAAGTACTCATAAATTCAGGGAGTACCATTTAATGAGGTTTGTGATTGAAATTCAAGACTTGACCTGACAAACAAATTGAATTTGATTTGCTTTGATTTTATTTATAGAAGGGCGGTGGTAGTATCTGAGGATATTTTGTAGGGATAAAAAATGTATGTCAGCGCTTGATGCTTATATAGATGTTAAAAATCTCAGCTTCTTCCGAGGCGGCCGTGTTATTTATGAAAATATCTCACTTACCATCCCGAAAGGGAAGATTACAGCGGTAATGGGGCCGAGTGGAACAGGCAAAACAACCTTGCTGCGATTAATTGCAGCTCAATTAGAGCCCTATAGCGGCTCTATTTTGATCAATGGCGAAAATGTTCATTCTTTATCTAGAACAGATCTTTATAAAGTTCGCAAGAAAATGGGGATGCTTTTTCAAAGTGGTGCACTGTTTAGCGATATGTCAGTAGCAGAGAATGTTGCTTTTCCTATGGAAGAGCATACTTTACTTTCAAAGTCAGAAATTCAACGTATTGTAGCTGATAAGTTGCACAGTGTTGGTTTGAGAGGGGCGGCTAATTTAATGCCTTCTGAGTTGTCTGGCGGTATGGCTAGGCGAGTTGCTCTAGCTCGAGCAATTGCGTTAGACCCTGAATTGGTTATGTACGATGAGCCTTTTACAGGTCAAGATCCGATATCAAAAGGAGTGTTGGTGAAGCTCATACGTCAACTGAACGATACAGCCAATATTACTTCTGTTCTTGTTTCTCATGATGTTGAAGAGTCGCTTTCCATTGCTGACCATGTGTGTATTTTGGCAGGAGGACGAGTTATTGCTGAAGGATCGGCTGAAGAAATACGAGCCTCTGAAGATCCAGAGGTTAAACAGTTCTTGAATGGTGAGCCTGATGGCCCTGTGCCTTTCCATTATCCTGAAGATGCGCTAGCTAATGAGGTTGTATTATGAAAACAGTGACTTCTTTAGGGGCGTGGTTTCTTAGTTGGCTCGAAGCAGTTGGAAGAGCTGGTATTTTCTTGGCTCAAAGTGTTTTCAGATTGCCTGTGCGTTTCAATGAATCAGTTAACCTCTTAATAAAACAGTTATATTCTGTTGGGGTTTTGTCTCTTGTTATTGTTGTTGTGTCTGGTGCTTTTATCGGTATGGTATTGGCGCTTCAAGGTTACAGTATTTTAGCAAAGTTTGGCTCTGAAGAGGCAGTTGGTCAGTTATTAGCATTGGCTTTGTTACGAGAGTTGGCGCCTGTTGTGACGGCTTTGTTGTTCGCAGGGAGAGCTGGTTCTTCGTTAACGGCTGAAATCGGGTTGATGAAAGCAACCGAGCAACTTTCCAGTTTTGAGATGATGGGGGTTGATCCGCTACGAAGGGTAATTGCTCCAAGATTTATTGCCGGTGTGATTTGTTTGCCTTTATTGAGTTTGATTTTTTCTGCAACGGGCATCATTGGGGGGTTGGTTGTTTCTGTTGGTTGGCTAGGTGTTCATGATGGCGCTTTTTGGTCGCTGATGCAGCAATCTGTTTATTTTGATACAGATATCATAAATGGTTTTATTAAGGCCTTGTGTTTCTCGGTCGCTGTGACTTGGATTGCGGTGTATCAAGGTTACGAGTGTGTACCCACATCAGAAGGTATTGGTAAGGCAACCACTCGAACGGTTGTGTTAGGTTCATTGGCTATTTTGGCGCTGGACTTTGTGTTAACGGCTGCCATGTTTGGAGATTTTTAGGATGAGAAGTAAGCGCACTGAATTATTTGTTGGTTGTTTTATTGTTTTAGGTATTTTGGCCTTTGTGTATTTGGCTGTACAAGTGAGTGGTCTTGCTTTTTCAGGTAAAAAAGACACGTACCAAGTAGTGGCTAGATTTGATGATATTGGCGGTTTGACGAGTCGGGCGAAAGTTACCATTGCAGGTGTGGAAGTAGGGAATGTTGAGTCCATAGCTTTTGATAAAGAGCTGTATATGGGGCTGGTAACAATGAATATTGATTCAAATGTAGCCAATATTCCAGAAGATAGCTCTATTGCGATTTTAACGAGCGGGCTTCTTGGGGAAAAATATTTAGGCATTACTATCGGCGCAGAGGATGAGAGCTTAGTTGATGGTAGTGAAATATACGATACGCAGTCTGCGCTTGTGTTAGAAACTTTGATTAGTCAGTTTTTGTTTAAGTCTGACGATTCTGAGGATTAATAAATGAATAAAATATTGTCGAGTGTTGTGTTATTCGTAACCATGTTTACTTCTAGTTTGTCTTGGTCTAACGAGGCGGCAAGAGAGGCGGTGGTTGGAATTGTCGAATCTTTTCGTACCGATATAGTGGCTGACAAAGAGATTCTGTCTAAAGATCCTGTTTTGTTGGAAAGTCGAGTTGATAATATTCTCAACAAAATTGTAGATTTTGATGACTTCTCAAAAAAAATTATGGGTAAGTATTACCGCAGAGCAACACCAGAACAACGAACACGCTTTGTAACGGTAACGAAAGATACATTACTAAAAACCTACGGTTCTTCCTTATTAGAACTTGATCCAGACAATATTAAAGTCTTGCCTCTTGGGCCTCAGGGGAAAGGTAAGGAAACGAGGGTGGATGTTGATTTCCAAATGGAAGCTGGTGGCTTGTTGAATATCACTTTTTATATGAAGCAATCTGAAGAAGGTGATTGGATGTTAAGTAATATCATCATTAATAACATTAATTTTGGACTTACCTTCCGTAAACAATTTTCAGTTATGATGCAGCAAAACAAAAACGACATAGAGTTAGCGATAACAGCTTGGCAGAAGTCTTTAGCTAGAGCATCTTAAGCTACTTGTCATACATTTTTGCTCTTCTTTGAAATCCGAATCTAGTAAATAGGTTTGGATTTTTTGTTTTTTATACAGTTGTTTTGTCAGTCTTGAATAAAATATTGGAAAACATAGGTTTTTTCTTCAGAGTTGCTCGCAGAGGTGTTAAGTAGTTGGCATTACTAGGGTAGAATATAGGTAATTATGAATATTTTATTTTTATTGGAGCTGCTGTGAACGCAAATGAAGTGAAAATGCTTTTAGAGTCTTCTATCTCTAATTGTGAAGTTGTCGCTGAAGGCGAAGGTTGTAACTTTCAGGTAGAGGTTGTAACAAGTGAATTTGAAGGTTTGTCTACAGTTAAGAGACAACAGCTTGTTTATTCACATCTTCAAGGTGCCATTTCAAGTGGTGCAATTCATGCTGTGACCATGAAAACCTACACTCCAGAACAAAAAGAATCGCTGTAATAGCGTAGATAAGAGATTAAAAATATATGGATAAGCTTCTAATTACTGGTGGCGCTCAACTTAATGGTGTTGTTCGTGCCTCCGGCGCTAAAAACGCAGCATTGCCTATATTGGCTGCCACATTATTGACAAAAGATTTAATCACAATAAAAAACCTTCCCCATCTACATGACATTACTACCATGCTTGAACTTTTGGGTTCTATGGGGTGTGGTGTAGTTGTAGATGAAAAAATGAGCGTGCAGCTAGATGTTTCAACGTTGAATAACTGCGAAGCGCCGTATGAGCTCGTTAAAACTATGCGAGCTTCTATTTTGGTATTAGGGCCTTTGGTTAGTCACTTTGGTCGAGCGGTTGTTTCTCTTCCAGGTGGTTGTGCTATTGGTAGTCGACCAGTTGATTTGCACTTGCGCGGACTAGAAGCGATGGGGGCCAAGATTAATGTCGACAGCGGCGATATCGTTGCTACTGTAGATGGCCGTTTAAAAGGTGCTCGTATCTTTTTTGATAAAGTAACTGTGACGGGGACTGAAAACCTATTAATGGCTGCGACTTTAGCTGATGGTCAAACCATTTTAGAAAACGCTGCGCGTGAACCAGAAGTGGTTGACCTGGCAGAGTGTTTGATCTCAATGGGGGCAAAAATCACGGGCCATGGAACAGATACTATTGTGATTGATGGTGTTGATGCTTTGCATGGAACAAATTACCCAGTTATGCCTGATCGTATTGAGACTGGTACATTCTTGGTTGCAGCAGCGATTACGGGGGGCAAGGTTAAGGTTATCGATACTGATGTTAAGTCACTTGAAGCGGTGCTAGCAAAATTAGAAGAAGCTGGTGCGAAAGTGGCGTGTGGCGAAGACTGGATTGAAGTTGATATGGATGGTCGTCGCCCAACTGCTGTCAATATTAGTACCGCACCATACCCTGCATTCCCGACAGACATGCAGGCGCAATTCGTCGCACTAAACTCTGTGTCGACAGGAGTCGGTCGAGTTATTGAAAATATTTTCGAAAATCGATTTATGCATGTTGATGAAATGCTTCGTATGGGAGCAGACATAGAAGTTACAGGTAATACAGCGATTATCCGTGGGCGAGAATCTTTGAAAGGTGCGCCTGTTATGGCGACAGACCTTAGAGCATCGGCAAGCTTAGTATTATCTGCCTTGGTTGCCGAGGGCGATACAAAAATCGACCGTATTTATCATATAGATCGTGGCTATGAATGCATTGAAGAAAAATTTGGCTCATTAGGTGCGAAAATTTCACGGGTTTTAAATTAAGATGAATAAAACATTAACGATTGCGCTATCAAAAGGTCGCATTCTTGGTGAGACTTTACCGCTATTAGAAAAAGCGAATATAGTGCCAGCCGAAGATATTAGTAAAAGCCGTAAACTTATTTTCGATACCAATCATGACCATATTAAGCTCGTTGTATTGCGAGCGACAGATGTTCCAACGTATGTAGAGCATGGTGTTGCAGATTTTGGTGTGGCGGGTAAAGATGTTTTGATTGAAGCGTCAACCAAAAATTTGTACGAAGTGCTGGACTTGAAAATATCCAAATGTCGATTGATGACGGCGGGTGTTGTGGGGCAAGCATTGCCAAATAGACGCTTAAAAGTTGCTTCTAAGTTTTCAAAAACAGCTAAAGCTTATTTTGCTGAGCAGGGTGTTCAAGCCGATGTTATAAAGCTTTATGGTGCAATGGAATTGGCTCCTATTATGGGGTTGGCTGACCTGATTGTAGACATAGTTGATACGGGGAACACATTAAAAGCGAATGGTCTTGAAGCTCGAGAATTAATTGCTCCTATTAGTACGCGTTTGGTTGTTAATAAAGCAGCTTATAAAACGAAATATTCTGAGATCGAGCCAATTTTAGAAATGATACGATCTGCCGTAGAAAATAATGAGGGTAAATAATTGAATCTGAATATTCGAGAATTTTCATCTAGCACTGATAGTTTTCGTAAAGAATTGGATGCTTTACTTGCTTGGGATTCGGTTTCGGATGACTCTGTACAAAGTTCTGTTGCTAACATTGTTGAGCAAGTGCGAAAAAAAGGTGATGAGGCAGTCATTGAATTCACAAACCGCTTCGACCGTAGAAATGTGGCGGCAGCATCAGATCTAGAAATATCAAGAGATGAGATGGCGGAGGCGAAGAATCGTGTTAGTAAAAAAATGGTAGAAAGCTTAGAAGCGGCTGCCAAGCGAGTTTTTGATTATCACGAGCGTCAGAAACAGCCATCTTGGCAATATCAGGAAGATAACGGTACGGTATTAGGTCAAAAAGTGACACCTCTTGATCGCGTTGGTGTTTATGTGCCAGGTGGAAAGGCGGCGTACCCATCATCTGTGTTAATGAATGTTATGCCAGCAAAAGTAGCTGGCGTAAGTGAGATCATCATGGTGGTTCCTACTCCTGATGGTTTTGTTAATGATATTGTTTTAGCTGCGGCTTATATCGCTGGTGCGGACCGAGTGTTCACTATTGGTGGTGCTCAAGCGGTTGCGGCATTGGCTTATGGAACGGAAAGTATTCCTAAAGTTGATAAGATTGTAGGCCCTGGTAATATCTTTGTGGCTACTGCTAAGAAGATGGTTTTTGGTGTGGTCGGAATTGATATGATTGCTGGCCCTTCTGAAATTTTGGTGGTTTGTGATGGGAAAACCGATCCTGATTGGATTGCTATGGATTTATTCTCACAAGCTGAGCATGATGAAGATGCTCAATCTATTTTGATTTCTCCAGATGCTGACTTTATTCGCACTGTGAAATCTTCGATGGAGCGTTTGATAGAGACTCAAAGTCGTAAAGATATTATTAAGGCTTCGTTAGAAGGTCGTGGTGCTTTGGTTCATGTTCGTGATATGGATGAAGCAATGGAAATTGCGAATGTTGTGGCGGCGGAGCACTTAGAATTATCTGTTGATGAGCCAGAGAAATGGGCTGAGAAAATTCGTCATGCTGGTGCTATCTTCATGGGTAGGCATACACCAGAAGCATTAGGAGACTATTGCGCAGGCCCTAATCATGTTCTTCCAACTTCTGGTACAGCAAGGTTTTCTTCGCCATTAGGTGTGTATGATTTCCAAAAGCGCAGCTCTCTCATTAATTGTTCCCCTTTAGGTGCAAGCGAGTTGGCAAAAATTGCCTCTCCTTTGGCTCGCGGTGAGTCTTTAGAAGCGCATGCTATGTCTGCCGAGTATCGAATTATAAAAGGTAACTAATTTTGAGGTCTAATTCTCACCCTGCCGTGTTGTATCAATTGAGAATAGTGACACGTATTTTAGCGTTAATTATTCTTCTATTGGTTTTAGTGGGCTTTTTATTGCCAACCGAGTATCGAGTTGAGAGGAGTGTTTCTATTAATGCTCCTCTTGATGTCGTTAGTGAGAATATGCTTTCAGGGCAGAATCTGAGTCAATGGATTCATGTTCAGGGTGGTCGAGTTGAGTCGTTTGATGGCGTTCTTCAGAATGATGATTCGATTCGTTTACTCTACGATGAGTCAGATGAAATCGGCGAGCTAACTTTGCTGGAGCATACTGGTAATATAATTCGTTTTGATGTGCGTCCTAAGCTATCAACTGGGCTTGTGCACAATAGGATAACACTGGAAGAACATGCTTTAGTGACTGAGGTTAAATGGATCATTGAAGGGGACTTAAGTGTCGGGTTGTTGAGCCCTTATCTTGCTTTTTTTGCAAATGATATTGCAGGCCAGAACTTTGAAGTTAGCTTGTTTAATCTGAAACAACAGATTGAATCTCAAAATTAATGATTAACTCTCTGCATAGTGGGTTGTTTTTCAAGTAAGATTTTTGCTTGATAAGATTGTTGGCCGCGGATTCCTAAAACTGAAATATGAGTGCCTGGTTTTAATGAAGTGATAAGTCGCTTTATTTGAAATGGGTCTTCACTTAGAGTGTTGTTGATACTTAAAATGATATCTCCAATTTCTATTCCTGCTTTATCCGCAGGGCTTTTCTTTGTTATATCGCTTACCAGTAATCCACTGTCTGATGCTAATGATAGATTGTTGGCCAGCAAAGGTGTGATTTTTTCAGCTTCCATTCCTAAATAACCACGAACCACTTCACCGTATTTAATGATATCTGCCATGACGGTAATGGCGTCGTTGACAGGTGTTGCAAAGCCTATACCTTGTGATCCCCCCGTACTTGAATAGATGGCAGAACTAATGCCAATAAGTTCGCCGTTGAGATTAACTAGTGCGCCGCCTGAGTTTCCAGGGTTAATAGCTGCGTCGGTTTGTAAAAAATTTTCATAAGTATTAAGGCCTATGCTATTTCTGCCTTTAGCGCTAATAATCCCAGATGTGACGGTTTGTCCGATTCCAAACGGGTTGCCTATTGCAAGGATTCTGTCGCCAACAGAGACTTTATCGCTGTTGCCCATTTTAATGTTCGGAAGGTTGGGTAAATCAATTTTTAATATTGCCAAATCAGTTGATGGATCGGATCCAATTAGAGTAGCTTCGCTACGTCTGCCGTCATTTAGCGCGATAATAATACTGTTAGCATTTTGAATGACATGGTGGTTTGTCAATATGAAACCGCTTTTGGTGACTAAAACGCCAGAACCTAAATTAATGCTGTGTTTTGAAGTGCTGTTGAGATTACTTTGTTGTATCTGGGAGTAAATATTGACTACGGAGGGAGTCGCTTTTTGTACAGAAGAAGCGTAACTAAATTGAGTGTTCTTCTGCTTCTCTTGAATTAGGAGTGTCGCTAGGCCTATACAAGCACCTGCAAGTATAGAGATAATGATGGGTGTCCAATAGTTTTTTTGAAGCATAAAATTTAAGAGGTTGTTTTGCTGCGCAATGAATTTGAATTAATACTTAACCAGGCATTGAGTCCAGATCGCTTTAAAGATTATGCGCCCAATGGTTTGCAGGTGGAAGGAAAAAAAGAAATAAAGCGTGTTGTGACTGGAGTCACTGCAAGTCAGGCGCTGATAGATGCTGCAGTGAAATATGGTGCAGATGCTATTTTTGTGCATCACGGCTATTTTTGGAAGGGTGAGTCGCCTTTAATTGTGGGAATGAAATATAAACGTATCGCTACTTTAATCAAGAATGATATTAATTTATATGGTTATCATTTGCCGCTTGATGCACATCCCTCGCTTGGAAATAACGCTGGTTTGGCTGATGCTATAGGGCTTTCTAACCGTGTAGGTCTTCAGTCTGGGGTTCCAATTGAAGAGGCAATCGGGGTGGTGGGTGAGTTAAATGAGCCGATGTCGGTTGACTCATTTCAGCAATTGATAGAATCAGTAGTGAATAGACAGGTTCTCTTTGAGAATGTGGGTAATCGAGAAATTCAGCGTGTTGCGCTTTGTACTGGAGGAGCACAGGGTTATATCGATCAGGCGATTTTGGCCAATGCTGACGTGTTCATCACGGGAGAGGTTTCAGAGCAAACGATTCATGTGGCGAGAGAAATGGGGATTCATTTTATTGCTGCTGGGCATCATGCAACAGAGCGTTTCGGTGCTCAATCTATTGCTGAATTTTTATCAGAAAAATATGATTTGGATGCTGTATTTATTGATATCGACAGTCCAGCTTGAATTTGCTTTGCCAAGTAAAAAATGGACGCCCAATTTATTAAGCGTCCACTTTTAAATGGATTGGTCTAGTGTTGGTTATATATCACGTTTAGGCTCGTAATCAGTGTCTTTATCATTTAGTCCGAATTCTTCGCTTAACATGCCAAGCTCTTTATCTTCCTTGAGTGCGTAATCTCTAGGTGGTGCAACGACTTCTGTGGCTTCTGATGATACTGCTTCGTTGCTTTCAATGCTGTTTTTAGAATCTATTGCTATGTTGCTAATTTGCTTTGCGTTTTCAGTGAGGGTGTTTCGTAAGCTGGCCATATGTTTTTCAATAAGGTGTAATTTTTCGCTGCTATCCATAAACAAGTTATCAATGATGACTTGTTTACTTTCAAGGTCTTGTTGCAGAGATCGAGTCGTCACAAGGTCTGAGTTTGATGCTTTCTTAGTGCTTTTTGCGGTCAAGTTTTTGATTGCGAAAGTGATGGCGCTGCCAAGGATGATGCCAGTAATAAATATGATGATGTTGAATTCTTCTAAGTTCATGTTTTTCTCCAAAAAAGCATTTGTATCATTATATCTGAAATCATACCTACGATAACAGTATGATAGGTGTTGTTTAAGTGACAATTTGCTAGAATAACTATAATTATTTTATCTTTACGAAAGAGTGACAATGACTCCAATTACACGTTATAAGCAAGATTTAACACGGGAAGATTTTAATTACGATCCAGCTCAAGAGGAGGCGGTTGAAGCACTTCAGAATTTGTTTGATCGTTTAGTGGCTAATCAGTCAAATCAAACCTCAGGCGGTTTCCTTAGTAAATTTCGTAAGAAGAAAGCACCGACAATTGAGCAAGGCTTGTATTTTTGGGGGGGGGTGGGTCGAGGAAAGACTTATCTGATGGATACTTTCTTTGATTGTTTGCCAACAGAGAAAAAAATGCGTCTCCATTTTCATCGTTTTATGCAGATGGTTCATCAAGAGTTGCGTAAATTGAACGATGTGAAAAATCCGCTTGAAATCGTTGGTAAGGAGATTTCATCCAAAGCTCAGGTTCTGTGTTTTGACGAGTTTTTTGTCACTGATATTACTGATGCTATGATTTTGGCGGGTTTATTGGAGGTTTTGTTTGAGAATGGAACGACTCTTGTTGCTACTTCTAATATAGAGCCGGATGGATTGTATAAAAATGGCTTACAGCGAGCTCGCTTCCTACCTGCGATTGATTTAGTTAATAAATACACTAAAGTTATGAATGTGGATGGTGGGGTTGATTATAGGCTTAGGACATTAAAACAGGCCAAGCTATATCACTTTCCTCTTAATATGGAGGCTGACGAAGCTTTAAATGAGCGTTTTATGAGCCTTATTTCTGATGCTTCTCATATTGTAGAAGGTGGCTCTGCTGAAATAGAAGGGCGCGAAATACCTCTTATTCGAAGTTGTGAAGGTCTGGCCTGGTTTGATATTAAAGCTTTGTGCGATGGTCCAAGAAGTCAGGTTGATTATATAGAAATTGCTAGACTCTATTCGACGGTTATCATTTCCAACCTGCCGCAAATGGATGCGCCTCGTGATGACTTGGCGAGACGATTTATTAACTTGGTTGATGAGTTTTATGATCGACATGTTAAGGTGATTTTCTCTGCTGAAGTGGCTATACCTGACATTTACAAAGGCACACGATTAGCGTTTGAATATGATCGTACTGTTAGTCGATTGTTGGAGATGCAATCTGAAGAATATTTATCATTAGAGCATCGGCCATAAATGGATTTTGCCCTTTATCTTTCTTGTAATTTACAGTATAATTCGCTCGCCTTTTTGAAGGTAAGTGTACGTTTATCGAATTTATTTTTGATAAACCAATAATAATAGGTATAGCGTGTCATTGAGCACGCGTATTGATAGGGTTTTTTGATGAAAACTTTTACAGCTAAACCTGCTGAAGTTCGCCGCGACTGGTTCGTGGTTGATGCTGAAGGCAAAACTCTAGGTCGCTTGGCTACTGAAATTGCTCGCCGTTTACGTGGTAAGCATAAAGCGGAATATACTCCTCATGTTGATACAGGCGATTACATCGTTGTTGTTAACGCTGAGAAAATTCACGTTTCTGGTAATAAAGCAGCTGCGAAACAATACTACCGCCACACTGGTTATCCAGGCGGCTTACGTTCTATGAATTTCGAGAAGTTGATTGATCATGCTCCTGAGCGTGTTCTTGAAATCGCCGTTAAAGGTATGTTGCCAAAAGGCCCTTTGGGCCGTGCAATGCACAAGAAAATGAAAGTGTACGCTGGTACTGAGCATCCACATGCTGCTCAACAGCCTCAAGAACTTAACATTTAATACGGAAGATCATTATGTCAGCTACTCAATACTACGGTACAGGTCGTCGTAAAACGTCTACCGCTCGTGTTTTCCTTAAAGCCGGTTCTGGTAACCTAGTTATCAATAACCGTACTCTTTCTCAGTACTTTGGTCGTAAAACGGCTCAAATGGTTGTTCGTCAGCCACTTGAATTAGTTGATGCTACTGAAAAATTTGACGTTTATATCACTGTTAAAGGTGGTGGTATCTCTGGTCAAGCTGGTGCGATCCGTCACGGTATCACACGTGCATTGATGCAATATGATGAGACTCTACGTCGTACTCTACGTTCTGCAGGCTTCGTAACACGAGATTCTCGTGAAGTTGAACGTAAGAAAGTTGGTCTACGCAAAGCACGTCGTCGTCCTCAGTTCTCTAAGCGTTAATATTTGCTTTAGAACAAATCTTAAAACGCTTGGTGTGCTCACCAAGCGTTTTTTTTGGTTGAAACAAAAAACAAATTTCTATTTGTTTCAGCAAGGTAATTTCTAAGAAAAAATATCTTAAAAGATGTTAGAATATCTCCCGTTAGAGTTCATGGTTCTCTAAGGGGATTTTGTTACTATTGCATTTTGCCATGAAAGATTTAATCACGTGATGAGATTCTGAAGTGTCGTTGTCTTGTCATATTATTGTTTGTCCTCTAATTAGAGGATGTGGAAGTTTTCAAAATAGGGGTTAGACATGGGTGTTATTGCAAAGCGCTCCTCAATGACGTTCTTTTCTGATGGAGAAGATCATTACAGCCATAGAGTTCGAATTGTATTGGCTGAAAAAGCTGTCACAGTGGACATCATAGATGTAGACCCGTTCAACAAGCCTGATGAATTAGCTGATGTTAATCCATACAATGAATTGCCTGCATTAGTTGATCGCGATCTGGTTCTTTATGAGCCGAACGTTATGATGGAATATTTGGATGAGCGTTTTCCTCATCCACCATTATTGCCTGTATATCCTGTTGCTCGTGCTGAAAGTCGTTTGTTTATGTACCGTATTCAGAGAGATTGGGCGAGACTAGCAGATCTAATTCTTTCTAGTAAAGACAAAGAAGTAGTTGCTCAGGCGCAAAAAGAGCTACGTGAAGGTCTCATCAGTGTTTCTCCTATTTTTGAAGAGAAGCCTTATTTTATGAGCGATGAGTTTACTATCGTTGATTGCTGTTTAGCGCCAGTATTATGGCGTTTGCCTGTGTTGGGTGTTGAAATCCCACAAGAGCAAGCAAAAGCTTTATATAAATATATGGATCTTGTCTTCTCTCGTGAGTCTTTCCAAGAAAGCCTTTCTGAAGCTGAGCAAGAAATGCGTCTAGACTAGTTTTAAACCGAATTGGTTTTTAAATAGTGATAAAAAAGGAGCTTATGCTCCTTTTTTTACAAATATTGAATCGGAGTGAATATGTTACCTAAACGATCTTATTTACTAAATGCTGCTTATGAGTGGGTGGCCGATAATAATATGACACCGTATCTTTTAGTAGATGCTGAGCAAGATGGGGTTGTTATTCCAACTGAATTCGTGAAAGACGGAAGAATTGTTCTAAATATCAGTATGTCTGCGGTGCGTCATTTAATTATGGATAAAGAGGCTGTATCTTTTGAAGCTCGCTTTAGTGGTAAGCCAATGCAAGTTTATGTACCCATTCGAGCTGCATTAGCAGTTTATTCAAAAGAGAATGGAGATGGTTTTGTCTTCCCTGATGAAGAGTTTTTAGATGATCCGACCCCAACACCTCCAGAGCCGAAAAAGGGCTTTCAATTAAAAGTTGTTAAATAAATTCTATAAAAAAGCCACTTCAAAAAGTGGCTTTTTTATTTCAAATAACAGCTAACGGGTTTAGCTATTTCATTCATCGTAACCGAATAGTTGGCGTTCAAGTAGGTCGACCAAGGTATGAATAACGGTTAACTGGCATTCATGCACCCTTGCTGTACCAAGTAGGTTTATTTTTATCTCTGTATCGTCTTGAGATGTAAGAGAGGAAACATTTTTAGCCTCAGGGCTCGTTAGAGCGACAATATTCATTTTTCGTTCATGGCCAGCTTGAATAGCTTGGATAATCGGAGATGTGTTTCCTCGATTGGCAATGACAAATAATATATCTCCCGGATTGCCAATAGCGGTAATCTGTTTGGAGAAAACGTCGTGATAGCTATCATTGTGTGTTACCGATAACAAGGCAGCGCCATCACCACTTAAATTGAAAGCCGGTAAACCGGGGCGCTCTCTGTCCATTCTATCAAGCAATAAAGTGCTGAAATATTGAGCTAAATGTGAACCGGTGCTGTTGCCGATACAAACAACTTTTCCGCCTGAGGCAATGCTAGCAAACATAACTTTTGCAGCGTGCTCAATGTAAGGAGGTAGGCTCTCCAGAGCTTGTTGTTGAGCCTCGAAGCTCTGGGCAAATTGAGTGTAAATTGCTTCTTGAAAATCCATATAATTAAAATACTGCTTTAAGCCAAGTTAAATGGGAGTTATCTATCTTTTCATCAAACAGTACCGCATCGAAGCGGATTGGATGATGGTGTTTGTTGTTCTTTTGAAGCCATAAGGAAGCGCTATTACGAACTTTTGCTAGTTTAGAGTTACTTAAGCTTTCTGCTGCACTGCCATGTGTTGAGTTGACTCTGAAGCGTACTTCAATAAAAACATAAGTATTGCTATCTAAAAAAATAAGGTCTATTTCCCCAATGCGGCAAAAGAAGTTCCGCTCTACAAAATGAAGTCCTTGAGAGCGTAAAAAAAACTCTGCTTCTTGCTCTGCTTTTTCGCCGTTATTCTTGGGTGGTTTTTTCCTGTTGAAAAAACTGCGCACTGTTCGCATATACCAAATTTCCTTTTCGGTAAGTCATTATTTCTGGGCGTTTATGGAAAATACCATCTTTGTCGATTGTTATGATGCCTGTGTTCGCAGCAATTTTTGTGCTAGGTAGTAACGTAAATAATTGGTACTTATTGGCTAGCAAGTAGGAGTCTGCTCCAAGTGCTTGTAAGCGACGTAGAATATTTGACTCTTGGCTTTGGAGTCCACTAAGGGTTCTGTTGTTTGACGTTAGCACTGGAAGCTCTGTAAATAAAATTCGTTCTATGTCATTTGGGTTGGTGGACTTTTCGGGAGCGCTATCGTTTAGTGTGCTGGTCGCTAGTATTGGGATTTCGTCCGCGAAGTAGAAATCCAGTAGAGGACGTATTTGTTTAGCGTCTGTCAATTTACCTGCATAATATACGTAATCAAGGTCTTCACGAGATCTCGCTATACTTTCGACTTGAATGCCAGACCATTGTTCGATCAGTCTTTTTCTAGCATAACTTTCACTCACAAGAAGCAATTTTTGTATGGCATCTTGTCTACCCTGTGAGGTGTTTGCGTAGGTTTGATTTGACGTGATGTTAACGTTCTCTTTTGTCGCTGCTTCTCGGAATTCATCACTTTGTTTTTGTGCCCAAGTATCTTGGGTGCTTAAAATCGCTGCATTCTGAGCACCTTCTTGTTTTGCAAAGGCAATAAGCTCATGTATCTCATCTTCTGGGTTTAATGAGAAGTGATATAGGTTTTTTGCATGTAAATTCAGATCAAGCTGGTTTAATGCGATCACTGGTGTGCTGAGTTCTAACCGACTAATTTGAGCCACATTATTTTTTTGTAAAGGTCCTATAATAATATCTGGGAGCTTTTCATTTGCTGCCGCTAAAGCATCTTTGATATTTTCATAATTATTCACATCAATAATAAATACTTGTGCTCTTGATTTCTTTTGGTTGTAGAAAGAGGAAAAGAAACCATCAAGTATCGCCTGTGATGCTCGTTCTAAGTTGCCACTCATTGGTAGCATAATGGCGATTTTTTTTGGAGCCATATCGCCTAAGGATGACATGATTTGAAAGTCTTTAGGAGGTAATATAGCAGCGGGATGATCTGGATTATCATTTTGCCATTGATTGAATGTGTTGAGTTGTTGATCAATGGATAGGGTTTGATCTCTTAATATTCCACTGATAGTGAGCCAGCCATGTAGTATTAGATCTTTTTCTTGATAAAGCTCATCTATTTCATTTTGCGTTAGGTTCTGAATTGCTAACCAGAGTTGTTCTTGATTTCTCTCGCCTTCATTTAAAGGTAAGTTGTAAGTCAACTCCATACGAGTTTTTACAACGGCTAACCAATCGCCAAAGTGCTCTAGAATGGTGGCTTTGCTTTCTTGCAATTTATTTTGATTATCAGGATGGCGTGCAGAAGAAAGTAACTCGGCTTCTTTCCAATAGTCAAAAGACTGTGTCATGTCATCTAGTTTTGCTGCGGCTAAGGCGGCTAAGAGATAGCCATCTAATTGAAGTGTAGAGTTTGTACCGAGGACGTTAAGTTCTAACCTATCAATAACTTGTTGGTAATCACCTTGATCATAAAGCTTCTGAGCTAAATTATAGCCTTCCAGGATCTCTTCTTTAACCGTAGAAGTAGAGAAAGGGTGGTAAATGCTTGGTGGTGTGCTTTCTTGTGAGCTGTTGCTCGTAGTGTTGCTTATGTTCTGAACCGTATTTTGAGGCTGTTCCACATTTAAACTCATGGAATTACAAGCACTCAGCAGAAAAGTGCAAAGAGTTAATGATATGATGCGGTAATTAAGTAGGCTCATAAGATTATAAATGGCAGATAGAAGAGGCAATATGGTACCACATAGTTCTGATGATGCGAGAGGGTCGCTGTACATAGTTGCGACGCCGATAGGCAATCTAGATGATTTTAGTAAAAGAGCAGAACAAACTTTACGGGAAGTTGATTATATTGCCGCAGAAGATACTCGACACAGTCGCCGATTGTTGAACCACTTTGGAATCGAAGCAAAGCTTTTTTCAATTCACGACCATAATGAAAAAGACAAAGCGGATTATGTTGCTAGTTTATTAGATGAAGGCAAAAGTGTGGCTTTGGTGTCTGATGCAGGCACTCCTCTGATTTCGGATCCTGGTTACCATGTGGTTCATGCATTGCGCTCACAAGGTCATAAGGTAGTTCCGATTCCTGGTGCTTGTGCATTGGTGACGGCTTTATGTGCTTCTGGTTTGCCGACAGATCAATTCTTTTTTGCAGGTTTTGTTCCTGCTAAGTCAAAAGCTCGTTGTGACTTATTTGAATCATGGAAACAGCAAGTTGGGACTGTGGTTTTTTATGAGTCGACTCATCGTATTTATGACTCTATTGCTGATGTACAAAAAGTTTATGGAGAAGACGCCCAATTAGTATTGGCTCGTGAAGTGACAAAAACATTCGAGACATTTTTATCGGGTACGGCTGAAGAAGTGTTGGCTATGTTTGATGCTGATGCAAATCAGTTGCGTGGTGAGTTTGTTGTTATGTTGAGCTTCACTCAAGAAGGTGGCAATGAAGCTGAACTGGAAGCAAAACGTATACTTTCAATTCTTCTAGAAGATTTACCTGTTAAACAGGCTGCAGCAATGGCAGCTAAATTGACAGGAGAAAAGAAAAATTACTTATATAAAATGGCGCTTGAAATGCAAGAGTAACGGATTTCTTGGCATGCTTCTCTAAGAGCTCAAATGAGTTTGTAGAGAGACGTGTCAATTTAGGCTTTTCTTGATTGCTTCATTTGGTACATGCGCTGATCGGCTAAAGAGATCCAATCAAAGTCTGTTTTGACTTCCTCTCGTGTCGCGATACCGTAGCTGGCGTCTGCTTCAGTAAAGCCATCTTTTTGTAATTGCAAGATGACGCAGTTTATACAATCTTCTATTTTTCTCACTGAAAAAGGTGCTTCTATCAGTATGGCAAACTCATCTCCCCCGATCCTAAATAGCTGAGCGCCTTCCGGCTCTAGGAAGCTAGAGACGTGAGTTGCATAGCTTTGAATCAACTGATCGCCTTTTTGGTGTCCATATAAATCGTTGTAGTATTTTAGCCTGTCAATATCTGTGACGATGAGTAGGTGAGAAGACGATGTGTTTAGGGCTTGTAGGAAAGCGTGACGATTGCCTAACCCAGTTAATTGATCATGCTTCGCCATATAGTGTAATTCATGACTTTTCTTTCGTAGTTGTATAAGCATGATTAAAATAACCGTCATAATCAAAACTAATATTGTCGCAGCCCACATCCAAACGCGGCTTTTGAATTGAGCGCGTTTACTGTTTGCTTCTGCGAGTGCTAACTTTGTTGAGGAAACAATCGTCTCTTGTTCTAGCTTGAGGTTTCTTTGTTGCTGCTCGAGGTTTGCAATAGCCTCTCTATCGATACGATCCCGCTCTTTCACATAGGCTGCATGAAACAACTTGTGATATTTCAGAGCGCTTGGGTATCTGTTTAGCTTTTCCAGTATCTCGACGTATTCTAAATAAACTTCTGGTGATGTGTCGTTAAGCTTGTTTGTTGCAGAGTAAATTGCTTCAGATAATAGCTTTTCCGCTTCTACCATATTACCAAAGTGGCTTTCTAGAAATCCAAGATGGCGTTTTGCTTCTTTCAGATAGCTCTTGTTGTTCACTTTTTGGGCGAGCGAATGGTTTTCTCTTGCCAGTGTTAAAGCCGCTTTGAACTCTTTTAAGTCTCTTAAAACCTCTGTATGTACAAGTGAAAAATACAAAAAATAGTCTTTTCTCGGGTCTACTGGATTTCTTAGGTATTGATGAATAATATCCAGGGCATCTTCCGGGCGTGTTTGTTGTCGAACTGCTGAGGCAAGGATGCCATATAGATAACTGATGGCGTCCACTCGACCTTTAGGGATAATGTTAAGAGCTTGTCTGGTGTATTGTTCAGCCTTTGTATAGTCTTTCGCGTTTAAAAAGGCTTCACCTAGAATGATGTTAATGGTGAAGATGGAGGGGTGATCTGGTTGTATATTCTTAAACCACTCTTCAGCTTGATAAAAATAGGGGAGAGCTTCAGCGACACGCTTTTGTTTTACTAAGAGTTGCCCGTAAATATGGTAAAGATTGGCTTGAGTGTTAAGGGCGTTTTTAGAAGAAGGTTCCCACACTTTAATCGACAGAAGTGACTTTTCAATCATGTTGCTTGCAGAAGAAAGCTGACTAAAAAACATTAGATCGTAGCTTATAATCATCATCCAACGATAGCGGACCGCAGCGTTTAAGCCATTGGCATCTTCGCTAGATAACCATTTAGCAAGATATATACTGGCGTCTTGCTCATTGGTTTCTCTTAAAAATACGCTGATTTCTGCACTGGATGATGTGTACTCTTCTTCTGATAGCTCGTTGGTTTTTAAAATGTATTGCGATAGAGATTTTTGAAGAGCAATTATGTCTTTGGAGTGTGATGCTGCCTGAATATCCTGAAAAAAAGCATCTGTATTTTTTGCATGTGCTGAAGGTGCTAGGAGCAAAGTTGCGAGTAAAAAAATACCAAAGATTGCTGAGACTTGTTTTATATTTATCGTAAATGGCATTTAGTCACCTGATAACTGCTTATATTTACTCTTGCTGTATAAAAAGGTTTTGCAGTCCAGAGTCTGAGTTTGCATATTTTTTACTTAGAGTCGAAATAATCCTATGTAAATTTCAATAGAAATACAATGTGGTGATGTCTCTTACTTAAAAGAATAAGGAATATCTGTATGCACTTATCTTATATAATAGTGCGCAGCGAGTTTTTGATGCTCTGTCTTTTACCATTGACGTATTTTAGCTGATTGCCATGATGCGAAAAAATGGCACAAAGTGAACTGTAAGTTGAGAAGGTAGAAAAATGTCTTTACTAAAATTTAACGATGATGAAAAACGCAAAATGGTAGAAAAACTTAAGGACTATTTAGATCAAGAGCTAGATACATCAATAGGCTCTTTTGAAGCTGAATTCTTTTTGGATTTTATTGCGAAAAATTTCGCAGTAACCTTTTACAACAAAGGGTTGGCAGATGCTCAAGACGCTATGATGGGGCGAATTGAAACCATTAATGATGCTATTTATGAATTGGAATTGTCAGATGCGTAAACACTTGCAGGTTATTGTGTTTTCGCTTTTGCTATCACCCTTTCAAGTGTTATTGGCTGAGCAAGACTTTTCTGAAATCTATCCTCAAGCCATGCTTTCTAATGATGCGTATTTGTCATTAGATGAATTGGAATTGGCGTTAAGTGAGCAAAATCAAGTTTTGCTCCATAAGGCGACCATTCAATCAAGCCAAGTGAATTATTTCATCAGCGAAGCCGCAGGAGTACAGAAGATTGGCGTTCGCGGAACGGCTAATTTAGAAAATGTAATGTTGGATTTATCTGTCTCTTTGCAAACAGATTCTTTGCTTAACATTAAGCTGCATCAAGGCTTTTCTGGTGGCGCAAAGGCGGTTTATGATGATATCAAACCTTATTTGTCCATAGATAAACCGATTCATCTAACTGGCCATAGTTTGGGGGGTGCGATCGCTGTTGTTTTAGGTATGTATCTAATTCAGGAGGGGTATCAAGTTGAACAGGTTATTACCTTTGGTCAACCAAAAGTGACCAATGTGACAGGCGCCGAACAATTTAAGACTTTGCCACTAATTCGAGTGGTCACGCCTCATGATATTGTCCCTTTGGTTCCACCATTGAGTCCTTTGCAAATTAAAGAATTGGATATTTATTGGCACATGGGTATCGAAGTGATTCTCATGGAGAATGGCGAATACGCTGAGACGAGCGGTATAAAAAGTGCAATGCGAGCAACAAAATTCACCTCATCTATTCCGAGTGAAAGGAACGTAGTTGCTCATAAAATGACAACCTACTTGATGCTAATTGATACCTTGAGAGAATCATCAGAAGAAGTGCCTTATAAAACAGAAATCAGTTTATTTGGCTTTTCATTAGACTAAAAAAAACAGGGCGTTACATCATAACGCCCTAAGTTTCTTGTTACCAAAAACAATTATTTTTAGAGACTAACTTGCTACTTTATTGAATAGCTCAAAATAGGTTGGGAAGGTTTTAGATGTACAACCTGGATCATTAATCGTAACGGGAGTATTTGAAAAAGCGACTAAAGAGAAACACATGGCGATACGATGATCGTTGTAGGTATCAATAGCCGCATGCTTGAGTTCTTTAATTGGCGTCACAGTAATGAAGTCTGCACCTTCAATTACCTCGGCTCCAAGTTTTTTCAACTCTGTTGCCATAGCGTATAAACGGTCGGTTTCTTTTACGCGCCAGTTGTAGATATTACGGATACTTGTTGTGCCCTCAGCAAATAAAGCGGTTGTAGCAATCGTCATTGCAGCATCTGGAATATGGTTCATGTCCAAATCCACACCTTTTAATTCGTTATGCTCTGCTTCTATCCAAGTGGGCCCATAAGTGATTTTAGCGCCCATTTTTGCTAATACATCTGCAAACTTCACGTCACCTTGTACACTGTCTGTTCCTACCCCATGAACTTTGATTTTTCCGCCAGCGATGGCTGCGGCAGCAAGAAAATAAGATGCGGAAGAGGCATCGCCTTCCACCATTATCTCACCGGGGCTTTGGTAGGTTTGTTGGCCTTTAACAATAAAGGATTGGTAGTTCAGGTTCTCAACTTCAACGCCAAACTGTTTCATGGCGTGTAATGTGATGTCTATGTAAGGCTTAGAGACTAATTCGCCATCGACCTTAATTGTCAAATCTTCTTTAGCTAATGGCGCACTCATGAGAATAGCGGTTAAGAATTGACTAGAGATATTACCTTTTATAGAAACTTCACCACCTGGTAAGCCATTTGCTTTAATGCGGAGTGGCGGGTAGTTAGTTTCTCCTTGGTATTCGATGTCGATACCTAGGTCTTTTAAGGCATCGACAAGATCGCCAATGGGTCTTTCATGCATTCTAGGTTCACCATGTAGTAAAAACTCCCCTTGGCCAAGGCATAATGCTGCAGTAAGAGGTCGCATGGCTGTTCCTGCATTGCCTAAAAATAGGTCGCCGAAGTCCGATTTTATTGGGCCGCCAAGTCCTTCCAAAATACAGGTGGTTCCTTGGTCTTGGAGCGTATATGCAACCCCCAATTTTTTGAGACTTTCTAGCATGTAACGAATGTCGTCACTGTCTAGAAGGTTGGTGATCTTGGTGGTTCCTTTCGCAAGTGTGGCTAAAAGCAGAATGCGATTAGAAAGGCTTTTAGAGCCAGGTATTTGGATTTCTCCATCGGCTTTAGAAAGAGGGCCGAGAGTGATTGAGTTCATAGTTTTTTTCCGTCACAGTATTTTATGTTTGTTGTTGAGGCGCTGCGTCAAGAGGCCAAAAGAATAGGTTATGTGTTGTTTAAAATATTCCGTAATAGTAGTAGGTGGACGCGTCACTCTGTGAAAGAGGTCAGTCTTGAATGGCAAACATTATACCTTTGATGGCGTAGTATGTCAGTTATCGATAGAGAGTTGCTTGATAAATGCTCATTTTTTGTATCTAACCTTCCGGTCTTTGTTGTGCTTGGTGTAATGTTGGATGGCTCTGGTTATCCGTCTGGACTTGTTGGCGATGAAATTCCATTGGCGGCTCGTATTGTTGCTATTGCAGATGGATTTGATGCCATTAACAATGGAACGATCTTATAAGCGGAGCTGGTCTATTGAAGAAGCGTTTTCGTACATTAAACAAGATACAAATAAACATTTCGATCTGCATCTCGTTGAATGTTTCTTATCCATATGAGGAAGAGTTACGTGATATTAAAGAAAAATGGAGTGTAGTAGCTTATTGATTTACTGCGCAGCACTTTTTGTATTTTTTCCCTGAGCCACATAAACATGGATCATTGCGGCCAATGTTCATTTCGGCTGAATTGACAAGAGGTGTATTTTTTTGAACCTCATGCTCACCAGCAATGTAAAACCACTGACCTTTTACCTTCTCAAATATCGAGCGTTCGCTCAGGCGGCCAATGTGTTTACCTTCTTTAAAGTGCGCTGAAAAAGCAACAATGCCTGTTTTGTCTTTTTCTAGGCCGTCTTCCGTACTATTAATTTCCAGTTTAACCCATTGTGTGTGGTCATTGCTGCCTTCAATGTCGGCAACTGTTTGATCTGGTGCTTCTTTAAGTTTTTGCGTTACCGCAATGTATTCGAAATTGCGAATGGCGAAAGCAGTATAACGAGAACGCATAAGTGTTTCTGCTGTTGGCGCAGTGCCTGGATTATTGTGGTACATACCACAACACATTTCATAAGGCCTGCTTGTACCACACGGACAATTTACCGGGATTGGCATAGATAAACTCCTCTCATCGCCAAATACGCTTTAACAAATAAACTTTAAGGTGCGTATAATACCTTTTTATTTAATGGCTAACAGGAATTATTTGTGACCTCATCGGGCCCTACTTCATTTTTTTGGTTTGATTTTGAAACAACCGGAACGGACCCTGCGAAAGATCGGCCAATGCAATTTGCAGGGATTCGAACAGATCTTGATTTTAACCCCATCGGCGAGCCTATTATGTTTTACTGCCGATTGGCGGAGGATATTCTTCCTCAGCCAGAAGCCTGCTTGTTAACTGGGATTAGCCCGCAAGACGCGAACCGAGAAGGTTTGTGTGAAGCTGAGTTTATGCAGGCAGTAGAGGCTGAATTGTCCTTGCCTGGCACTTGCGCACTTGGCTACAACACAATTCGTTTTGATGATGAAGTGGTTCGTTACGGTTTTTATCGTAACTTTATTGACCCTTATGCAAGAGAGTGGCAAAACAACTGCTCCCGCTGGGATGTGATTGATTTGGTTCGTATGACCTATGCAATACGTCCAGAAGGAATTGTTTGGCCGAAAGATGACAGTGGTCAGGTTTCTATGAAGCTTGAAGCTCTGACAAAGGCGAACGATATTGCCCATGAGCAAGCCCATGATGCGCTTTCTGATGTTTATGGCACGATTGAAATAGCTAAGTTAATTCGAGAAAAACACCCTAAATTATTCAATTATTATCTCAAAATGCGGCAAAAGCATGAATTGCAACAGTTTATTGATGTTGCGCGTTTAAAGCCTTTTCTTCATATCTCTGGCATGTTCGGACAAATGAAGCATTATTCTGCTTTTGTTGTGCCTATCGCCCCCCATCCTACGAACAAAAACGGTGTGATTGTTTATGATTTGATGGCCGACACTCAACCTTTAATTGATTTGAATGTGGATGAAATTCGTCATCGAGTGTTTACCCGACAAGAAGAGTTGGGTGATCTCGAACGATTGCCATTGAAAGTGATTCATTACAATCGTTCACCTGCGGTTGCTCCGGCAACTTTTCTTAAAGACGAAGCGGTAGTGAAACGTCTTGGGTTAGATGGCGATGTGTGTCGTCATAATCTTGCCATGATTAAAGGACACACTGAGCTTGCAGCCAAATTGAGCTCTGTATTCATACAAGAAGAACGCCCGATCTTAAAAGACCCTGATTTAATGTTGTATTCGGGGGGGTTCTTTTCTCGTGAGGATAAAGCCCGTATGGAGACGATTCGTTCAACCCCTCCACACGCTTTATCAGAATTGGCTATGTCGTTTGAGGATCGTCGTTTGCCGGAAATGTTGGTGCGCTATATTGGGCGTAATTACCCTGAACAGCTCAGCGAGCAGCAAAGATTGGAATGGGAAGAGTATCGACAAATTCGTCTACTTGAAAAAGACGGTGGCGGCTCTATTACAATGGATCAGTATTTCGATCGACTTAATCATATTGCTCAAACACCCGATTTGTCGGCAATGAAGCAAATCATGCTGCAAGATTTGGCAGATTACGCTCAGAGTATTTACCCAATCGCTTTGTAAGGAATTGGTATGAACGAACAACATAATAAAGGGCTTTATTGGCTGGTTGGCTTAGCTGCCTTTGTTATCATTATCGCAGCATTAAAAGAAGCTTCTCAAATAGTTGTCCCTTTTATGTTGTCTGTTTTTATTGCGATTATTTGCGCACCTGCTATATCTAGCTTACGCCGCAGGAATGTCCCAACTTGGCTTTCTATTCTGCTGGTTGTGATGCTCATATTGTTTGGCATTAGTTCTGTTGCTGTTTTGGTTGGGGCGTCTTTGGATAATTTCTCCAACCAGCTTCCTAATTACAAAACGCGTTTCGCGGAAGAAATGTCTAACTTGATTCAAGTGGTTAATGGTTTCGGGCTGCAGGTTTCCTATGACCAAGTAAAAGGTTATGTTGACCCTTCCTCTTTAATGCAGATGGTTGCAAATGCGTTAAGAGGGTTGGGTGGCGTGCTAACCAACCTTGTGTTGGTGGTGATGATCGTGATTTTTATTTTATTTGAAGCGGTTGAATTACCTAAAAAGCTTTCATTAGCTTTTAACGATAATCCTAAGTCGATGGACAATTTAGAGTCCTTTGTCAAATCAGTGAATCGTTACCTGGTTATTAAAACTTTGCTCAGTATCCTAACTGGCGTGCTGATTACCTTTTGTATGTGGGTTTTAGGTGTGGATTTCCCGATATTGTGGGGCGTATGTGCTTTCCTTTTAAACTTTGTTCCTAATATTGGTTCTATTATTGCGGCAGTACCAGCCATTTTATTGGCTTTTGTTCAACTGGGTAGCTTATCTGCTGGGTTGGTTGCTGGTGCATTTGTGTTGGTTAATTTGATTGTCGGTAATGTAATAGAGCCACGTTATATGGGGCGAGGGTTAGGTTTATCTACTTTAGTGGTTTTTCTTTCTTTATTGCTTTGGGGATGGGTGTTCGGCCCTGTTGGTATGCTGCTTTCAATTCCATTGACCATCATTATGAAACTGGCATTTGAAGCCAATCCAAAAATGCATTGGTTAGCTGTATTGCTTGATTCTAAAGTCGAGGATGAGAAAAGTTAGTTGGCAGGTTTATGTTGTCAATGAGTCTATCTTATTTCTAATACTTCCTAGCTTATTTCAGTTTTATTGTATATACTTCGCAATCGGTTTTCCTCCGAGAATTTCTAGAGAATTTTATTAAGGCATGTAAATGATTACAGGCCTTATCCTCACCAAAAAAAGGTACTAATTTACATGTCTGATGCTGATACTCAGCCTACATTTGATTCGTTGGGTTTAATCGCCCCTGTTCTTAAAGCGGTTGCTGACTTAGGTTACGAGCAACCATCTGCTATCCAAGCGCAAAGTATTCCATATCTATTAGAAGGTCGAGACCTTTTGGGGCAAGCGCAGACGGGTACTGGTAAGACAGCAGCGTTCGCGCTACCGCTGTTGTCTCGCATTGATGTTACAGATAAAACGACCCAATTACTTGTCTTGGCTCCAACCCGTGAACTTGCTATTCAGGTTTCTGAAGCATTTCAAAGTTACGCACGTAATCTTCCAGATTTTCATGTTTTGCCTATTTACGGCGGCATGTCTTACGACACTCAGCTTCGCCAACTAAGACGTGGTGTGCAAGTTGTTGTTGGTACACCTGGTCGTGTTATGGATCACATTCGTCGTAAAACATTGAAGCTAGAAGGCCTTAAAGCTCTAGTTCTTGATGAAGCTGACGAAATGTTACGCATGGGCTTTATCGATGATGTTGAGTGGGTTCTTGAACAAACTCCGCCAACTCGTCAGATCGCTTTGTTCTCTGCAACAATGCCTTCAGTGATTCGTCAGGTGGCTAACCGTCATTTGAATAATCCAAAAGAAGTTAAGATTGTTACTAAAACATCGACGGCAACCACAATCACTCAAAAATACTGGCCTGTAAGTGGTTTGCATAAGTTAGATGCTTTGACTCGTATTCTTGAGATGAACGAACACGATGGCATGATCATCTTTGTTCGTACGAAAGCAGCAACAGTTGAATTAGCTGAGAAGCTAACGGCTCGTGGTCACGCTTGTGAAGCGTTAAATGGTGATATCAGCCAGAATTTACGTGAGCGTACAGTTGAACGTATCAAGAAAGGTCAAATCGACATTCTTGTTGCGACTGACGTTGTGGCGCGTGGTTTGGATGTAGAGCGTGTTAGCCACGTTGTAAACTACGATATTCCATACGATACAGAATCTTATGTTCACCGTATTGGTCGTACTGGTCGTGCGGGTCGTTCTGGTACTGCAATTTTGTTCGTTGCGCATCGTGAACGTCGTATGTTGCAAGCTATTGAGCGTGCGACACGTCAGCCAATCGAAAGTATGACGTTGCCTACGGCTTCTGATATTAATGCACAGCGTGTTGGTCGTTTCAAGCAACGTATTACCGATGCGATGGACAATGAAAACCTTGATTTCTTCCTTGAGCTTGTTCAAAGTTACCAGAAAGAAAATGAAGTAGATCCATTGAAAATGGCCGCTGCTTTGGCTCATATGGCACAAGGTAAAACGCCATTGTTGCTATCTGAAATGGAAGTTCGCCAAGAGCGTAGAGAGCGTCGTGATGATCGTGAGAACTCTCGTGGCGATCGTGCACCTCGTGAACGTAAAGTTCGCCCGGTAACGGCGGAAGCTATGCCGTTAAAAGACGATCCAAATACGTCAATGACGCGTTACGTTGTTCAAGTCGGCTATAATGCAGGTGTTAAGCCTGGTAACATTGTTGGTGCGATTGCAAATGAAGCGGAAATTGAAAGCCGTTACATTGGTCACATTGAAATCTACGAAGACTTCGCAACGGTAGATTTACCTACAAACTTGGATTCAGGCGTGTTAGGTAAGTTAAGCAAAACTCGTATTTGCGGTCAGCGTACTGATATTGCTAAGTTGGAAAATGCAGATGAGCTGAACAAGCGTGCAGCATCACCATCTCGCAAACGTCCTTCTGGTGATCGTCGTCCTGGCGGCCGTTCTGGTGGTGGCCGTGGTCGTGACAATAACCGCGGTGATCGTCGTCCAAGAGCACCACGCAAAGACAGTTAATTCATTACGTTAATGCTTGATAGTCAGAAAAACCGAATCTTTTGAAGGTTCGGTTTTTTTATGTCTAAAGAGTAGGGTATTTGGCGCTGCTACTTCTAAGTAGATTCTGGTAATATGCTCTTGCTTTTCCCTTCCCAACCAAAAAGGCCAATGATGAACGAAATTACTATAATCAAGCCAGACGATTGGCATTTACATTTTCGTGATCAGGACATGTTACGTGAGACTGTTCCTGCAACTGCTCGTTGTTTTGAACGTGCAGTGGTGATGCCAAACCTGGTCCCACCTGTGACGACTGCAGACCTTGCATTGAGTTATAAAGAGCGCATCTTGGCAGCTTGCCCTGAAGGCAGCTCATTTACTCCAATCATGACAATTTACCTTACAGATAAAACCAGCGTTCAAGACATCAAAGACGCGAAAAAAGCTGGCGTGTTGGCTGCAAAAATGTATCCAGCTGGAGCAACTACTAATTCAGATTCAGGTGTGAACTCACTTGAATCACTTTACCCAGTATTTGAGGCTTTGGCCGACAACGATATGTTGTTGTTGATTCATGGTGAAGTGACGCAAAAGCATATTGATATTTTTGATCGTGAGAAAGAATTCATTGATCAACACATGGTCAAAATCGTCGAGCGTGTACCAAATTTAAGAGTTGTCTTTGAGCACATTACAACAAAAGACGCTGCAGAATTTGTGATGTCTGTACGAGAAGGTGTTGCGGCAACTATTACGCCACAGCATTTGTTGTTAAATCGTAATGACATGTTGGATGGTGGAATGCGTCCGCATAACTATTGTTTGCCTGTGTTGAAGCGCAGTACTCACCAAGAAGCATTACGCGCTGCGGTGAAATCAGGCTCGCCTAAGTTCTTTCTTGGTACGGATTCAGCACCTCATACGAAAGGTCGTAAAGAGTCAGACTGTGGTTGTGCTGGTTGTTATAGTGCTTGGTCTGCATTAGAGCTGTACACACAAGTGTTTGATGAGCTCGATGCGTTAGACAAGCTTGAAGGTTTTGCTAGTCTTCATGGTGCAGATTTCTATAGCTTGCCCCGTAATTCAGAAACGGTAACTTTAGTGCGTGAGTCTTGGGAGGTGCCAACCAGTATTACTTTGCCAAATGGTGAGCCGATTGTACCATTTTTTGCGGGTAAAACTGTTGCTTGGAAATTGAAAGGCGAATAACAAGCAACAATCGTTAAAAGTAAACTGAGTGTAATGAAAAACGCTCAATAAAAACTGAACCGAACTCATGAGCTGATTCAATGAGTGGTTCAGTTTTTTTTATGGAAAATAAAAGGTAAATAGGTTTATTTGTCATACATTTTGCGGTGTTTTTATTAGCATTAAATCTCTAATATTATACTGTTTTTATAATGTTAATCAGGGACATATAAAGCAAAAAATGCTCTAATGAGACTTTGAAAATCCCCACCTGAAACGGAGTTAATTGATGGAAAATCATTCAGTTTCTTTATTGCTCAACACCTTGGACCTTGTCACGCTTTTTTTCTTTTTTGCTTGCTGGTGGGGGTATGCTTTATTTGCTCAATATAATTCAAAACGACGTGCCTGTTTGGTAAGTGTGTTGCATCAATTTAGGCTTGCATGGATGTCTCGTTTATTAAGACGAGATAACCGAATTGCAGACGCATCGGTTATGGCAAATTTAGAGCGCAGCAGCTTATTCTTTGCTTCCAGTAGCTTGTTGATTATTGCTGGTCTGTTTACCGCGTTTAATTATTCTGAAAAAGCTTTAGGTATTCTTTCTGATTTTTATTTGCTGGCGCCAATGAGTCAGCAGGAATGGGAATTGAAAATCATCATTTTGGTGGTGATTTTTGCTTATGCTTTCTTTACTTTTACTTGGTCTGTTCGACAGTATAATTTCTGCTCTGTATTGGTGGGAAGTGCGCCTTTAGCAACGGAGAGGGGAATCGAAGAAAGCGAGCGAGAGCTTTATGCGAATCATATGGCACAGATTTGTAGTCTGGCGGCCACTCAATTTAACTATGGATTAAGAGCTTATTATTTTGCAATGGCGTTTTGTGGTTGGTTCCTTAGTCCGTATTTTTGCATGGCCGCGAGCTTGATGGTTGTGGCTGTTCTCTATCGTCGAGAGTTTCGTTCTAAAACTTTTAAAACATTAAGTCGTGGACTGGTTATAAAATCCCATGCTTCCTAATTTTCCAAAGCCTGTTTCTGAAGATAATAAGCCGGTTAATCGTACGGTTAAAGTGGACGATAATTTATATCAATATTTGATTGATGTTTCTGTTCGAGAGTCGGAAATATTGACTGCGTTAAGACGAGAAACCGCTCAATACCATATGGCGAGAATGCAACTTTCTCCTGAAGTCGGGCAATTTCTTGCTTTGTTGGTTAAGTTACAAGCGCCAAAGAAAATCTTAGAAGTGGGGGTGTTTACAGGGTACAGCACCTTATCGATGGCGATGGCCATGCCGGAAGAGGCTTGTTTAATCGCGATTGAAAAGAAACAAATGTGGTTGGATATTGCTACGAACTATTTAGAGCAAGCGGGCGTTAGAGATAGAGTGATGACGTATTGTGAAAAAGCCTTGCCGGTGATGGAAGCTTTTCTTGATGCTCAGGCTGAGACTTTTGATTTTGTGTTTATTGATGCGGACAAGCAAAATTTAGTGGCTTATTACCATTTGAGTAAAAAGTTGGTTCGAGCTGGTGGATGCATTGTAATAGATAACACTCTTTGGTGGGGTAATGTGGCTGATGAGTCTTTTACCGATAAAGATACTTGTATCGTGCGCGAGCTAAATCAAACCATTCATCAAGACAATGGCGTGGAATTATCTCTCTTGCCAATAGGCGATGGCCTAACTATCGTTCGAAAAAAATAGTTACATTTCTGCATTTTTCTCATTATCCATAAATTTATTGTGACTTTTTCCTTTTTTTGATTCATCAGCCTCTTGAAATTGCTTCAAGAGGCTTTATTTATGGAGCACAAGTGAAAAGAAATACACCTTTGGACTTGGTTCAGAGGTTCATTCAAATAGGAGCAAGCTATAATATGGCAACTGATACTCAAAAAGAAACGTTAGGATTCCAAACGGAAGTAAAGCAACTACTTCATTTGATGATCCATTCTTTGTACTCAAACAAAGAAATCTTTCTAAGAGAGCTTATCTCTAACGCGTCTGACGCAGTAGACAAGCTACGCTTTGAGTCTGTCGCTAACGCAGACCTTCTCGCTGAAGACCCTAACTTACGTGTTCGTATTGAATTTGATAAAGACGCTGGCACTGTCATCATTGATGATAATGGTGTGGGTATGTCCCGTGAAGAAGCCATTACTAACTTAGGTACGATTGCTAAATCTGGTACTTCTTCTTTCCTAGAGCAGTTAAGTGGCGATCAGAAAAAAGACAGCCAGTTGATTGGTCAATTTGGTGTTGGTTTTTACTCTGCATTTATTGTTGCGGATAAAGTAACGGTTGAAACTCGTCGTGCAGGCGCAGTAGAAAGCGAAGCGGTTCGCTGGGGATCTGACGGTTCTGGTGAATTCACTATTGAGAACATCGACAAAGCCACTCGCGGTACTCGCATTACACTGTATTTGAAGTCTGATGAGAAAGATTTTGCGGATAACTTCCGTTTACGTTCTTTGGTGACTAAATATTCAGATCACATTTCTATTCCAGTTGAAATGGAAAAAACTGTTTACCCAGAAATGGATGAAGAGGGTAATCCTAAGCCAGTAGATGAAACCAAAGCACCTGAATTTGAAGCAGTGAACTCTGCGAAAGCTCTCTGGACTCGTCCTCGTAATGAAGTGACAGATGAAGAATACCAAGAGTTTTACAAGCATATTTCTCATGATTACCAAGAGCCTATGAAATGGTCCCACAACAAGGTAGAAGGTAAATTAGAATACAGCAGCCTACTTTATATCCCATCGAAAGCACCTTACGATCTTTGGAATCGTGATATGCAGCGTGGACTGAAATTGTACGTTCAGCGTGTATTCATTATGGACGAAGCGGAAGCTTTTCTTCCTCCTTACATGCGATTTGTAAAAGGTGTTGTGGATTCTAACGATTTGTCTTTGAACGTGTCTCGCGAAATTTTGCAGAACGACAATGCGGTAGATTCTATGCGCTCTGCATTGACTAAGCGTGTATTAGATATGCTAAGCAAAATGGCGAAAAACGAGCCAGAAGACTATCAGAAATTCTGGAACGAGTTTGGTAATGTCATCAAGGAAGGTCCTGCTGATGACATGGGCAACAAAGATAAAATTGCGGCTCTATTACGTTTCAGTACAACAGAGACTGATTCGCCTGAGCAAACGGTTTCTTTGGCTCAATACATTGAACGTATGAGCGAAGGTCAAGACAAAATCTATTACATCTATGCGGAAAGCCATAATACGGCGAAAAATAGCCCGCATTTAGAAATTCTTCGTAAGAAAGGCTATGAAGTCCTGCTGTTAAGCGATCGCATTGATGAATGGATGATGTCGTCTCTTCAAGAGTTTGAAGGTAAGTCTTTCCAAGACGTAACCAAAGGCAAACTTGATTTAACAGACCAAGAAAACGAAGAAGAGAAGAAAGAAAAAGAAGAGAAAGCAGAGCAAATTAAACCATTGCTTGACCGAATGAAAGCTGTACTAGAAGAGAAAGTAGCTGGAGTAAACTCAACGGCCCGCTTAACGAATTCTCCTGCATGTTTAGTCGTTGGTGAGCATGACATGGGTTTACAAATGCGTCGCTTACTTGAACAAGCTGGCCAGCAGCTTCCTGATTCTAAACCAACATTAGAAGTGAATCCTGATCACCCGATTGTTGCTAAGATGAATGAAGAGTCTGATGAAGATCGTTTTGCAGACATGGCTTGGTTGTTGTTTGAACAAGCCACTTTGTCGGAAGGTGGTCAATTAGAAGATCCTGCAACTTTTGTTAGCCGTATGAATAAGCTAATTGTTCAGTTGAGCAAATAAGCGAAGAGAAAGTAAGCTTTCTTTATGATCATGGCCTGTATTTGGAAGCAAATACAGGCCTTTTTTATTTTTAGAAGTTGGAAGGTTTGCTTCCTAAAATAAAATCGTTTAGCGTAAAGATTCGTTCGGTCAGTCAGTGTTACGGACAATACTAAGACTGGATGAAATTTTAAACTCAGATATCAAAGGACTGAATCATGAAGCTTAAAAACTGCTTACTACTTTTTCTCTGTTACTTCCCTTTCTTTTTGTTTGCAAAACCCGATGCGCAGCTGGCAAGTGTTTATTCTGAAAGCACGGATGTTAGACAATATTTAGTCAGTGAGAAATACGACGGCGTTCGTGCTATTTGGACTGGAACGACTCTAGTTTCTCGTCAAGGAAATATCATTCATGCGCCAAATTGGTTTATCGAAAAGTTGCCGAACGTGTGGCTGGATGGTGAGCTTTGGTCTAAACGAAAAGACTTTCAATTTATTATATCTACGGTAAGTAAAAATACTCCAATTGATAGTGAGTGGCAGAAAATCCGTTATATGGTGTTTGATGCACCAGATGAAGAAAAAGTCATGACGTTCGAAGCGCGCTATCAGCGTTATACACAGATAGTTAACAGTCTAGATTTGCCTCATGTGATTCCTGTTAAGCAAATTTTAGTATCAAGTAATCAGGCACTTCAGCAACTTTTAGAGGATTATGTAAAGGAGGGTGCGGAAGGGCTAATCTTACATCGTAAGCTTGCGCGCTTTGAAAGTGGACGTACCGATAGTTTGTTGAAGTTAAAGCCATACATGGACGCGGAAGCGAAAGTGATTGAGATCTTAAATGGTTCAGGGAAGTACGATGGTATGATGGGTTCTATTTTAGTAGAAATGCCGTCAGGTATACGGTTTAAAATCGGTAGTGGCTTTTCCGATGAAGAAAGACGTTCACCACCTAAAATAGGTGATTACATAACCTATAAATATCATGGTTTTACGGATCGAGGAGTGCCGAGATTTGCAAGTTACTTAAGACCTCGAAACTAAGGCTATTAGTGGCTTTTAGCCTTGGTTAGTGTGAGTTTTTATATCGCTTTGATTGGAAAGTTGTTGAGATTTATAGCGACGGGCAGAACAATCCATGTAATGTTTGAATTAACGTCTTAGCTCTCTCATCACCTAAGCTATAGAAAATAGTTTGTGACTCTCGTCTGGTGTTAACCAAGCCGTCTTTTCTCAGCACTGCAAGGTGTTGAGAAAGAGCGGATTGGCTTAAAGGTAGCTTTTCATTTAATGCTGTTACAGACAATTCTTTATCTAATAAATAGCACAAAATTATAAGACGATTTTCATTGCTCAAGGCTTTTAAGAAGCCAGCGGCTTTTGATGATTGTGTTAGCATCTCTTCCATTGAGAGTGTTGTGTTTAACATAATTCTGCTCACTTTAATTTTCGCTGCTTTATATTGGGCTTTAAGCTATAAACAAACCATCCACATTGTCTGTGGATAAATCTGGGGGTAGTCACGGTTAATAGTTGTTCTCATCAAGTAAGGCGTACATTACGTATATTTGTTTGTTTTTTGATCAGCTGTAGCTTTTCAAAACTCGACTTAATTTAAGTCAAAAGTTGTCCAAATTGGTGCATGATCTGAAGGCTTTTCTAAGCCTCTTAAATCATAATCAACGTCTGCATCTTGTAGATTAGGTGTTAAGCCATTTGAAGACATAATAACATCGATTCTTAATCCTCGCTTTGGCGTATCGTCAAAGCCTTTAGAACGATAATCAAACCAGCTAAAGCGATCGTTTTTCTCTGGATTTAGCGTGCGGTAAGTGTCAGTTAGCCCCCAATTTACAAGTGTTGTAAACCATTCTCTCTCTTCTGGTAAGAAACTGCATTTCCCTGTTTTTAACCAGCGTTTTGCGTTTGGCTCACCAATACCGATATCTAAATCTGTCGGAGAAATATTGATGTCTCCCATGACAATGATTTTTTCATCGGGTGAATGAGAGGCTAGGTACTCCATTAAATCCGCATAAAATTTTCGCTTTGCTGGGAATTTTGTTTCGTGATCGCGACTTTCACCTTGTGGGAAATAACCATTCAGAACTTTTACCGGCCCTTTAGGTGTATCAAAGGTGGCAATAATCATACGGCGTTGTGCATCTTCTTCATCACCAGGAAAACCATACTCGACTTTAGTCGCTTCTTGTTTACTGAAAATGGCGACGCCGTAATGGGACTTTTGACCGTAATAATAAGCGTGATAACCAACGGATTCAGGGATTTCATGGGGAAAGGCATCGTCGTGTACTTTAATTTCTTGTAGGCCAATGACATCAGGCGAGTGTTTTTCTACTAATGCTTCTATTTGATGTGGTCGAGCACGTAAACCATTAATATTAAAAGAGACGAACTTCATGAGAATCATTCCGTGTTGAATTTCCTTAATCATACCTAGATGTTACAAACTCATAAAGCGATTAACTCGTTAGAATTAGTTGGTTTTTTTGATCATGCTAATAAAGTCATTGTTTTTAACATTTTCAAAAACCCCTGTTACACTCAGGGGATAATTTTAATAAGCAAACATTGGAGAGCTTAAATGGCTTATCAGTACGATTTATTTGTTATTGGTGCAGGTTCGGGTGGCGTACGTGCCAGCCGTGTTGCTGCGTCAAAAGGTTATAAAGTAGCGGTTGCCGAGGGCAGCGCTTTGGGCGGAACCTGTGTGAATATTGGTTGTGTGCCAAAAAAATTGTTTGTTTATGCTTCTGAATACGGTCATGGTTTTGGCGAAGCAGCGGGTTTTGGTTGGTCAAACGAAGGTAAAAAATTTGATTGGTCTGTATTAAGAGACAATAAAACGAAAGAAATCGAACGTTTGAACGGCATTTACGGCAGCATGCTTGGTAACGCTGGAGTAGAAGTGATTTCTGGCTACGCAAGTTTTGTTGATGACCATACTGTTGTTGTCGGTGGTAAAGCCTACACGGCGGAACGTATTTTGATTGCTGTGGGAGCAAAGCCTTTCATTCCAGAGTTTCCAGGCAGTGATTTGGTTGTTAGCTCGAACGAGATGTTCTATCTGGAATCTTTACCGGGTAAAGCCTTGGTTGTTGGTGGTGGTTACATTGCTGTTGAGTTTGCGGGTATTTTGAATGGTTTAGGAGTGGATACTTCTTTAGCGTATCGTGGCGATCAATTATTACGCGGTTTTGATGAAGATGTCCGTACTTTTGCTAGTGAAGAATACGCGAAGTCAGGTATTGATGTTCGATTAAATACAGACGTTGAGCGTATTGAATTATTGGATGCTGATGATCCAAATAGTGGACGTCTGGTTCATTTTAAAGATGGAAGCTCTGAAAGCTTTGGTTTGGTTTTATATGCAACAGGTCGTGTGCCAAACGTTGCTTCATTAGATCTAGAAAAAGCGGGTGTTGAGTTTGGTAAAAACGGCGCGGTTAAAATAAATAATAACTTTCAGACAACAGCGAAGAATGTCTTCGCATTGGGGGACGTGACAGACAAGATCCAATTAACTCCTGTTGCGATCAAAGAGGCCATGGCTTTGATTGATTATTGGTTTAATGGAAAAGAAGTCGATTTTGACTACGACAACATTCCAACAGCGGTATTTAGTCAACCAGCGATTGGCACAGTAGGTTTATCTGAGCAAGAAGCGGAAGCCCGCGGCATCGACTTCCGTGTGTACCAAACAGACTTCCGTGCTATGAAGCATACCTTGAGTGGCGCAACAACACGCTCCTTGATGAAGTTATTGGTCAACAATGCTGACGATCAAGTGATCGGTGCTCACATGGTAGGCGACTACTCTGGCGAGATCATTCAAGGTTTGGGTATTGCCATTAAAGCGGGTGCGACAAAAGCGGACTTCGACGCCACTGTTGGTGTTCACCCAACGAGTGCGGAGGAGTTTGTGACTTTTTCAGCCAATGCTTTGAAAGAACGCAAATAAAATCAGCTTTATTATTGAGTTTTGAAGGGCGCTGAAAAGCGCCTTTTTTATAGGTGATTTGTACAGATTATAGTGTGATATGACGAGATTGCTTTTGCTGAGACTCATCAGTGTAACCAAGGTTTTTCTGGTTGAGTAGAGACTGGTGATTATACGCAAGCGATTTTCTACAAGTTAGAGCTGAATCAGTAATCTAACGAAAGTATTTTCGTCACATAAGAAAGCTCAAATTGGTCTGGGCTTTTTTACAAGGGTAAAATTATGAGAGTTATTCGCCTCTCGGTTATGTTAACTGTGGTAAATATACTTTTAAGCTGGCTCCACCTAAAATAGAGGCGTCTTTTTTGATGAACCCCGATGTGTGGTTGACTGTATGAGCGGTTGCAGAAAGTTCTGCAAAATACAGTCCTAATCCTGTATTCGCTTCATGAAAAACATCACCTTGTTCTTGATGTGCCTGAAAGCCTTTACCATCATCCTCTATAGCAATAACAAGAAAGCCGTCTTCTTTTTTAGCTGTGATACTAATTTCTGATTTAGCAAAACGCAATGCGTTATAAACCGCGGTGCTCACCACAGCAGTCATTAATCGCTCATCAAATACGCCCGTGAGGCTTGGGTCGCAGATGTAATCTAGCTCTAGATTTTTTGCTATTGCGGAAGGTTGAAGAGCAAATACTTGATCGTCTAAGAATTCATCCATTAAAAAAGTGTCTATATGTAGATCGTATCCATTTGACACTAAGCGATACAGGTATAAATACTCGACCCATTCATCATTGAGTTTTTTTAAAGACTCTTCAATTTGAACGATTTTGGTTTTGTTTGAACCTTGAAAGTCTGAAGTTTCTTTCAAAGTTTGCAGTTGATAAAGTAAAGTGCCTACTTGGTTTTTGCTCTCGTGTATTGCGCTCGCTAAGATTGTGCTGATATCCATTTTTTTCATTATTCACTTCCAAACACTTCTAAATATAAGACGATTTGTTGTTCTGTTGGCTTGATGGCAGCGCCAGACTTTACTTCATTGAGCCAAGTTTCATATATGTCTTTTGCGGATTGAGTGTCTTTTTCTGCTAAGAAAACATCTATTTCATAACCATATGCCTTGGCTTTAACAGCTGGGTCATCAGAGAAAGATTCTTGTATCTTTTTAAGAGTGCTATTGAAAGTATCTCTTTGGCGTGGAAGTAATGGACCTTCATCTGAAAGTCGAGCAAGAGATTCCAAGTGATTGAGGTAAACTTCTGCAGTGTTGTAACAGGAGTGCTTTGCTAAGAAAACTGCTCTTCTATAAGACATTTCAGCAGTTAAATAGTCTTTTACTAGTAAACTGATACGGCCAAGTTCCATTTGACGTAGCAGGCTTTTCGGTGATTTGCCTATAGCGTCAATAAGTGTTTCTTGGGCTTCTGTTGATTTGCCTTGGGCAATTTGGATTTTGGCGAGCCAATCATAAGCGCTAACAAAAAAGCGGTTATCTAGCATTAGCTGACGAAAATTTTGTTCAGCTTTGTCAAAGTCACCTCTTAGGAAATTCGTTTTGGCTTTGCCAAATAGAGCCCAAGGCATTTTTCTGTCTTTGATGGTGTTTCTAAACAAAATGAGTGCTTTGTCATAGTCTTTTAATTCTAAAAGGCAGTCACCAATGATTCTTTCGCATTTCCCCGTTAAGGCTGGGTATTTTTCCATGGCGGCAGTAGCTGCAGCAATGGCGTCTTCATAATTTTCCGCATCGAGAGCGATATTTACATCGAGCATACGTTCTTTTGTTTGCAGTAATTTTGCTAAACGACGCTGTAGAATGGCTTGTGAAAAAGGCTTTGTTATATAGCCGTCGGGCTGGAATTCGATAGCGCCCATGACCATTTCAATGGACGTTTCAGCTGTTACCATTAAGAAAGTAGCTGTGTTTGGAATTAATTTAGAATGTCTCACTTCTTCAAGTAATTGCTGACCGTCTTTACCATTGCCTAGATTGTAGTCGGACAATATTAAGTCAAAGGATTTGCTTCTGAGTAATTCAATGGCTGTCTCTGCTTTCATGGCAATATCAATAGAGCTGAAGCCAAAGTCGGTTAGCATTTTGCGCTGCATTATGCGGGCTTCTGCCATATCTTCTATAAGGAGTGCTTTTTTATTGGAAAAATCTTGTACAGCCATAAAGGATTACATTCCGTGTTTAGCAATTATAAAAAGGACTTATTTGGGTCAATAATTAAGTCTTCAGAAAAAATCTCATCTTCTTCCGATGTTTGTTGAGGAATAGCGTAAGACTCACTTGCCCATTCACCTAGGTCGATTAATTTGCATCTTGCACTGCAAAAAGGTCTATCTTTGTTTTCAGTTGTCCATGGGCTTTTCTTTTGGCATGTTGGGCAACTGACTAAAGTTGCAGAATTATTGTTTAGCATGGTAATGACTCTAGAATTTTGTGGTGCAATATTAAAACTTTAGCATTCATATCCGAAATGCTACCAGAGTTTTCTAAAATTAGATCCGCTCTTTTTATTCTTTCTGCATTACTTAACTGTGTGGCCATAATTTTTTCGGCGTTGTCCCTGTTTACATTATCCCTGCTCATAACTCTCTGGATTTGTATATCGGCAGGAATGTCAATTGCTATAACAAATTCACATAAGCTATTTTGCTTTGTTTCAAATAGAAGAGGGTGAACGAGCAGTCCGTACGGAGAGGAAATTTTTTTTAACTGAATTTGTATCTCGCTACGAATGGCAGGGTGAGTAAGGGTTTCTAACCAAGTTTTTTCTTGTGGCTGATTGAAGATGATGTCACGTAAAGCGCGGCGGTTTAGAGACTTGTCTTCCAGCAAAATATCATCACCATAGCGTTGGTGAATCCTATTAAGGCAGTGGGTATTTGGTTCAACAATCAGTCTAGCAACATCATCGGCATCAACACTTTGAATTCCAAGTTGATTGAAATGTTTGGTGATCGTGCTTTTGCCAGATCCAATGCCACCAGCAAGACCAATGATAGGAGATGAAATGCTCGTCATAGGTTATAAATAAAATACCAGTATCGCGGAAAAAATTAAAAATGGCCCAAATGGTACAGAGTCTGAGCCTTTTTTATTTAAGATCACATTGTATAGGATTCCGCTTAAACTTGCACAAAGTAACATAGGGGCAAGCTCGAATATTCCTAGCCAGGCTCCGATCGCTGCAATCAATTTGACATCACCCAACCCTATACCATCTGTTCCACGTACTGCTTTATATCCCCAATGCAGAGTGTAGATAGAGCCATAGCCTATAAGCAGTGCTAATACGCTACTTTCTAATGTTTGACTGATCAGGTTGATAGATAGAGCGCAGGCTAAGATGACAACACAGCACTCATCTGGAATCAGTTTATGTTCTGCATCAATGACAGCAAGCGTAATGAATGAGCTGAGTAATAATGCATGCAAAATTAATAGTTTTGTATCAGGATGAATCCATAGGAGAGGTAAGCAACAAATAAGGTGTAGCGCTTCTATTACCGGATAGCGATAAGAGATGCTCTGCATGCAATAGCGGCATCGGCGCTTGAGAAGGAAGTAGCTTAATAGTGGAATGAGGTCGAACCATGCAAGAGTGTGTTTGCAGCCTGGACATTGGGAGCGTTTTGTAGCATCTGTAAGGAATACGTTTTGAAAAGGAATGGATAAAGTCTGATGGGCTTCTTGTTGCCAGCTTAGAAACGCTTTCTCAGGCCAACGAACACTGAAAACCGCTGAAAAGCTTCCAAGGCTTAAGAAAAATAAGCTATATAAGACATATTCTAGAAATGATGCAAGCATTTATGGTATCTCCAACAAAGGGGCATACAAAGCAACAAGGGCAGAAGCGACAAATCCTCCTGCAACAAAAAGGCAAAGTGCAGGGATGATTTTTTCCAGTAGAGAAACGCTTTTCTGCCAATGTTTTTCATGGGCAGCTGAAGCTAGGGTCAAGGCTCTTTCTATGTCGCCATCTTGTTCTGCTGAGTGAAGTGCTATCGCAGATTCTTTTGGAAACCAGTGTGCCGGGAAACTATTTGTATAGTTTTGGCCTAAACGCAGCTTGTAGAAGACCACTAATATTTCCACTCTTATTGGCTCGTATTTGAAATACTCCGGCATGCTTTTTAAAGCATCTTGTAATGAAACCCCTGTTTTTCTTGTGGTGCTTAATAGGGAGAAAAGTTTGGTGAGCCTGAAATCTCCGCTGAATCTTTCTAACCAATAGACGGCATTGCCTTTGTACAAACTTTGAATGATGAGTAGCTGAAAACCGCTGCAAAATACGTAGAGCATGAGGTCTGAGGTCAGTGTGAACATTTGCTCTGTCGGGCTTCTGGTTTGTAAGGCACGGTTGATCATTAAAATAATAAGTGCGACTTGAATGATGCTAAAAGGGTAGGCGATCGATTTGAGCAACCTTTGTGACCAGCTGAGTAAGGTTTTCAATTGAAGAATAGAAACGGCTAAGCTCTCTTCACAATCCTCACGTGTTCCCTGAGAATTAATGAGCTGACAATATGGTGCTGCTGCAGGAAGAGTTAGTTTGCTAAGGGTTTCATTGAATAAAGCTCCTTTTGATAGTTCGTTATATAATGCTTTGCTAATGTTGGCTATTTTTGCGTGAGTCGATGATTGTGTGAGGTGTGAAATGGCTTGGTTAAGCTGTAAGCCTGAATGTAGCGCACTTTGTATTTCCTCATAAAAGATAAGTAGGCTTTTATAATCTAGCTTTTTGGGCTTCCATTCTTTGATTGATGTATGCCACTTTCTGTTCTTTATCTGCGAAAAAGTAAGCTCGTTTTCAGACGGGCTGTAGAGATATTCTTCATTGTTATGCTGATCTTTGAGGCTATACCAAGGCATTATTCACCTCATTATCTTGATGAGAGAAGGCTTGCCAGAGTGCTTGAGATTCGATCAGACTTTTGTAATCCAGTGGTAGGTTTTGTTTCCATAGAGGCTGCAAGCCATTGAAAATCGGTTTCTGGAACTCTGATTTGTAATGCATCGATTGATGAATAATCAATTTCAATGAACTGGCTAAAGAGAAGAAATCCACCTTCCAGCCATGGCATCTGTGTATGGCGTCTAATGCTGAGTTTGTATGAAGTGTTGCTAAAACAAGGTGCCCAGTGAGTGCGGCGTTCACGGCTAAATTGGCGGTTACCGCGTCACGGACTTCGCCCACCATAATGACGTCAGGATCTTGCCTTAAAAACGACTTTAATAATGCTGCAGAATTTAAGCCTATTGCTTGATTTGGTTCACATTGGAATAACCCAGAAATCTCGTATTCGACCGGGTCTTCAATGGTAAAAATGGTGCGCTTTCCATTATTAAGCTGCTCTAAACAAGAGTATAGAGTGGTGCTTTTGCCGGCTCCTGTTGCGCCACATACAAGAATAAGACCGCTAGGGTATTGAAGTGTAGAGTTCAATGTTTGAAGTAGGGCGGTTTGAATGCCAATCTCATTTAGTGTTAGTTGGTTTTTCTCAGGTAGTAAACGCATGGCGATCTTTTCGCCTTTGACGGTCGCTATGATACTGACTCGAATAAAAGTGCTGCGATTCCTTTCTTCGAAAAGAAATTGTCCTTCTTGGGTTCTTCTAGTTTCAGATAAATCTAAATTTGCGCGTATTTTTATGCGGTTGATTAGGCTGCTGTTTGGCAGAAGCTCGGCGACTTTATTTAATTGACCATAACAGCGCTGGTGGATTTGTATGCCAGAGTTAGTGTGCTCAATGTGTATGTCTGTGGCTTTTTCGTTGACTGAATTTGAGATGATTTCTTCTAGTGTCATTCTTCTTCTCCCGCAGACGTACTTACACACTGGTTCGGTAGAATGTTGTTATCTAAGTCAGAGGAGCAGCTCCAGTTTCTATTGCTATCACGGGAGTAGGTAAGAAATTCGCCTTCAGCAATGGCGGTGCTGGTATTGAATGTTAATTTGATGTCGCCTGTGTCATTACTTTGATTTTCCACAATGATGGATTTAACAATAGAGTTTTCGGATAAGGTGCTTTTTATTAAATCGAATTCGCTATTGGTAGGAAAATCCCCGTTTAAGAGAATGAACTCTTCTACAAGAGATTGGTGTTGGGTGGCGAGGTTCTGAGCCTCTATGAGTTTAGCTTTGGCAATTTGGCGTGTAAATGTGGGAGCGGATAAACTAGCTAGAATGGAGATAATGGCAATAACTACCATAAGTTCTAAGAGGGTAAAACCACGTAAATAGGGACGAGAGATCTGCATTCTTCACTCCTTGAAGATTCATTAATGGCATCCTGCCAATTCGTTTGTGTTTTATTGCGGGTTAAACAGTTTGATCGAGAGAGCCTCCTGTTAGCTTGGCTTCATTATCAATCTTATTAGATTGGTTGTGAGTAGAGAAAGTTGTGTAGATTAGCTCATTCTGATCGAACTCTTCTTCCAATTCTTCAATCAATTGTTTGGGTACCTTACTTTCGATTTCATCAAGCTTCTTTCTATTATCCTGGGACAGTGCTTGACCTTCCTCGGATATGGTGACGATGAGATCGCTAGAAGCTTTTGCATTTCGCGCATTTAGAGCGGCTATGTTGGTGTCTTCATCTGAGCGCAAGTCAAACGTCGTGTAACCTGGCGTAGTTGTACTGGTTAATGTGTGACTTGAAACCGCGATGGAATGTGGAAGACTTCCAGACATAATAATCACCAACTTAGATAAGCTATGTAATAAATACTAATTGGCATTCGATGATATGTCCAATACAGGTAAAGAAATTTGCCTGTATTGGACATTGGTTCAGGCACCTATAGGTGTTGAGTCTGTCCAGCTTGAATAGCCGTAATCGCGATTGTATAGACGATATCATCGACTAAAGCGCCACGGGATAAGTCATTTACCGGTTTGCGAATGCCTTGCAACATCGGGCCAATACTAACAACATCAGCGCTTCGCTGTACTGCTTTGTATGTTGTGTTACCAGTATTCAAATCAGGGAAGATGAAAACAGTGGCTTTACCAGCAACTTTACTGTCAGGTGCTTTTTGTTTTGCGACTTTCTCCATGATGGCGGCATCATACTGTAATGGACCGTCAATGAGTAAGTCAGGACGAAGATTTTGCGCAATGGCTGTTGCTTCACGCACTTTATCAACATCGTTACCTGTTCCTGAGCCGCCTGTGCTGTAACTGATCATGGCCACTTTTGGTGCAATGCCAAAAGCAGCAGCAGAGTCGGCACTTTGAATAGCGATTTCAGCTAATTGTTCAGCTGTTGGATCTGGATTGATTGCACAATCACCGTAAACCAATACTTGATCAGGTAGGCACATAAAGAAAACAGAAGAAACCAAACTTGAATCAGGTGACGTTTTGATGAACTGTAGTGCAGGGCGAATGGTGTTTGCCGTTGTGTGAACGGCGCCTGATACTAAGCCATCAACATCACCGACTTGCAGCATCATTGTGCCAAGAACCACATTGTCTTCAAGTTGTTCACGCGCAACAATGTCTGTTAATCCCTTGTTCTTTCTAAGCTCTACCATTGGGGCGACATAACGCTCACGAATGCTATTTGGATCCAGAATTTCAACGCCATGATTCAGTTCTATGCCGTTGTTTTGTGCAATACGTAGAATCTCTGTTTCATTACCTAATAAAGTACAGCGAGCTATGCCTCGCTCAGAACAAATGGAAGCGGCTTGAATGGTTCTAATCTCTTCGCCTTCAGGTAAGATAATGCGTTTATTAAGTGAGCGAGCTAACTCTATTAAGCGATACCGAAATGCTGGAGGAGAGAGTTTTCTTTCCTCTTGATTCATCGCAAATGAGTTGATCCAATCATGATCAATACAGCGAGCAATGTGTTCTTTAACCATGAGGACGCGTTCCTTATCGTCCAAAGGAATTTCTTGGTTGAAAGACTGCATATTAATAACCGTTTCCCAACTGTTTGAATCAACAGATAAAATCGGTAAGCCTTTTGCCATCGCTTTGCCACACAGTGACATTAACTCTTCGCTTGGTTGGTAGCTTCCAGTTAAAACTAATGCAGCAATCTTGATGTCGTTCAAAGCAGCAATAGCTGTTGCCATGATAACGTCTGTTCGGTCACCAGGCGTAAAGACTAATACGCCAGGAGACAATGCTTCTAGCATGTTTTCAACGCCACGGGCACACAATGTATATGACTGTACGCGGCGGGTCTCAATATCCCCAGCATTGATTATGCGAGCGTTTAGGAAATCCGCGACATCTTTAACCCTTGGATAGGTTAATTCTTCAGTGGCTGGTATTTGGCCTAATAGACTGAAATTACGCTTAAAAATACCCCGTTGTGCGAAAAGGTCACCGTATGATTTTACACCGAGTGAACCTGGAGGTGTTTTATTTAAAATACAACCAATAACGTCTGCAGCTTTAATGCCACCATAGGAACCTGCTGCGATTTCAACGTGGTGCTCTAATTCGTTTGCTCGCATATTGTTTGGTGCCGTGACCATCACAAGCCCTGCATCAAGTGTTCTAGCGATGGCTTTGTTTAGTCGGGTTGCATAAGGGTGCCCTGATATTTGCGCTAAACCCTCAACAATAACGGTAGAATCTTCTTCAACGCTGGCTTGGAATCGGCCAACAATTTCTTCCATGAGTTCGTCGATATTATCGTTATAGAGATATCGCTCTGCTTCATGTAAAGAGATAGGTTCTGCTGGCGTTAGTGTTGAGCCTTGAGCAACCATAGCTGTTGATTTATCTGGGCCTTCATCACCTGGTTGAGGCTGGGCAATTGGCTTGAAAAAACTAGCTTTTAAACCTTGCTGTTCTAGTGCACGAACCAATCCAACTGAGACAGAGGTTAAACCAACTCCTGGTCCAGTAGGAACCGTCATAAGTACATTAATTGACATATTTAATCCTAATAAATCCGTTATGTTTAAATGTCGTTACTAAGCTTGAATTAAGTTGATGGTATCGAGCGCAATCATTAACTCTTCATTAGTAGGAATAATCCAAACGTTTGTATCGTTGTGCTTAGCCGTAATGTTAGATGATTCACCGCGAGGCGCTTCTGTATTAAGTGTCGAGTCTATATTGATATTAAGCGCTTTTAGGTGCTGGCAAATAACTTGGCGTAAGTAGCTTGAGTTTTCGCCAATGCCCCCCGTAAAGACTAGGTGATCAATACTGTCTAATGTTGTCGCGACACTAGCAAGGTGTTTTGCTGCCCGTGCAGCGAACATATTTAAAGCAAGTAAGGCTTTCTCGTCACCTTTTCTCATAGCTTCTTCTAATGTTCGACAATCGTTGGATAGCTCAGAAATACCCAATAATCCACTTTCTTTATTGAGAATATCTAAGGCTTCTTGAGCGCTGATATTTTCAGCTTGTCGAATTAAAGAGATTAAGCCAGGGTCTAAGCTGCCAGAGCGAGTGCCCATCATTAGGCCTTCCAAAGGTGTAATCCCCATACTTGTGTCGGATGACTTTCCTTTGTTAATGGCGCACACGCTAGCGCCATTGCCTAAGTGAGCAACTAATACGCCTTGCTCATCACTACCAGGAACTATTGTGGCTAATTGCTGGCTAATATAGCGATAACTTGTACCGTGGAATCCATATTTTCTAAAGTGATGTTCACGATACAGTTGCATAGGGATAGGGTAGAGGTACTGTTCTGGGTCTAGGGTTTGATGGAATGCTGTGTCAAAAATTGCAGTTTGAGGAATGCCTGGAAAAAGCTCAAAGGCAACTTCTATACCTTTTAAATGCGCAGGGTTATGCAATGGAGCAAATTTGGCGCATTTTTCTATGCCATCAATAACATTTTTGTCGATTAAAACTGACTGACTAAAAGTTTCTCCGCCATGGACCACGCGATGCCCAATACCAACTAAAGATGATTCAATTTCAGTGTGAGATTTCAGCCACTCTTTAATTTGTGAAACGGCATTTTTGTGGCTGCCGTCAGCTAATGAAATTTCACTCTTTTGCCCTTTATATTTAAAAGTAATACTACTTCCTGCCGAACCTAATCGATCTGCAATTCCTTCTACAATAGTAGTTTGGCCTGCATTTGCTAAGATGGCAAATTTTAATGAAGAACTTCCACAATTGATTACTAAAATACTATCTTTCATAATTTTTCCTGAGATACTCGCAAAGACAGGTCAATTGCCTGAACGTGCTTGGTTAAGGCGCCAATAGAAACAAAGTCGACACCTGTTTCCGCTACTTTTAAGAGATGCTCTTTTGTCATGTTGCCCGATGCTTCAAATTTAACCTGGCCTTTGAATTTTTGGACTGCGGTTGCCATATCATCATAAGAGAAGTTATCGAGCATAATGATGTTTGCGCCTGCTTTTACTGCTAGGGCGACTTCGTCTAAATTTTCAGTTTCAACTTCTATAATTTTTCCAGGAGCAATATTCTGCGCCATAGATACGGCGTTTGTGATGGAGCCAGCAGCCATAATATGGTTTTCTTTAATAAGAAAAGCGTCGTATAAACCAAAGCGATGGTTTTTTCCCCCGCCGATAGTGACTGCATATTTTTGAGCCTGTCTCATGCCTGGCATGGTTTTTCGAGTGTCTAGAATAGTGAGGTTAGAGTTGGAAACTATTTGGTTGTATTGATGAGTGACTGTCGCAGTGTAAGAAAGTGTTTGCAGAAAATTTAATGCAACTCTTTCGCCTGTGAGTATAGTTCGTGCATGACCTTTTAATGTTAAAAATGGACGGTTTACCTCAATAAGGTCTCCATCTTTATTGTGCCAATCTAAAGATACATTGCCTGTTAGTTGAGAAAACACTTCATTAACCCATGCTTGGCCGCACAAAATGGCTTCTTCGCGAGTAATAATCGTCGCTGTGATTTCTTCATTATCAGGAATTAGCTGGGCGGTAATGTCACCGGAACCTATATCTTCTTCTAATGCAAAAGCAACTTGCGACCGAATATGCTCGAATAGAGGAGCGTTCAAAAGAGTCATGTATTATCCTAAAATGACCAGATCTTAAAGTTGTTATTGTAGCTTGATATGTACAATACGTCAGTGGTGTTTTTTCTATATTTATTGATTTATATACACTTTACGCCATTGTTTATGGCTTTTTTAATCGGATGTTCGATCATCTGACTGACAGATATCGATCTTTCTTGTGATGTCATCGAGTCATATAAATCTAATGTATTATTATACAGAAGCTCGGTTATTCACAATACTTATTGGGTTGATTTTTTTTGTGAATGTTAGTGTCTGCACTCTAATCGAGCTGTTGTGCCGTAGATACCTTGTCAGGTTTTAAGCTGTTTCCGGTCAAAAAAGAAGGCGGAAAAATACTCACTCACCCTTATTCTTAGCTCAGATGGCTAGGCGATTTGTTGATTAGGTGTTAACCTTACGTCCAAATTGGAAGAGCCGTAAATGAAAAAAAGCTCTTAGAAATATAAGAGTATTCAATTTTTGCGGAAGTGGAGAAGGCTAAAGCGCCTTTTTACTTAATCTTTTTTTTAGTTAAAAGTTTTGAATTTTTATGTACTTATAGACACTCTATTTGTGTATAAAAACTTAATCTTAGGCTTGATGAACCAAGCCTAAATAGGAAGCGATCCTACTAGTAAAACTAGTGGTCGATGCAATGGGAAGAATATAAAAATAATAAAAATTACCGTTGGAACAGATAAAACGACACTTTAAATTATAAGTGAAATAGTGTGTCGCTTTATCTTATGTCGGCTGGAGTGCATATAACTTTAGATGCATTTCAATGGGTTCGTTTAAGTAGCCTCCAAGATATTAAATACAAATAATGTTCTTGGTTGGTTAAGTATCTGTTCTAATGGCGGGAGTTATTAATACGATGACTGAGCAGCATATTCTCGAAGACATCGATCCAATTGAAACTAAAGAATGGGTTGATGCGCTTGAGTCTGTCCTTCGTGAAGAAGGTCCTGAACGCGCGCAATATATTTTAAACCGTTTGACTAGTGGAGCTTCACAAGCTGGCACGTCAATACCATCGACAATCACGACACCTTATTGCAATACAATTACTCCTCAAAATGAGAAGAAATTACCTGGTGATGTAGCAATGGAACGGAAAATTCGTTCTATTATTCGCTGGAATGCTTTAGCAATGGTAATGAAGGCAAATCGTGCTGATTCTACATTAGGTGGCCATATCACGAGTTTCTCGTCTGCGGCTACTCTTTATGATGTTGGTTTCAATCATTTTTTCCGTGGTAATGACGGAAAACAAGAAGCTGACATGGTATTTTTCCAAGGTCATATTTCTCCAGGTATCTATGCGCGCTCATATATAGAAGGTCGTTTGACTGATGAGCAAATGGATAACTTCCGTCGAGAAGTAGATGGTAAAGGTCTATCTTCTTATCCGCATCCATGGTTAATGCCTGATTACTGGCAGTTCCCAACCGTTTCTATGGGCCTAGGTCCATTGCAGGCAATTTACCAAGCACACGTTATGAGATATCAACATAACCGTAGCTTAATTGATCAAGGCGACCGTAAAGTATGGGCGTTCTTAGGTGATGGTGAGTGTGATGAGCCGGAATCTTTAGGTGCTATTGCTCTTGCTGGTCGCGAGAAGTTGGACAACTTGATTTTCGTTATCAACTGTAATTTACAGCGTCTTGATGGCCCTGTACGTGGTAACTCGAAGATTGTACAAGAGTTGGAAGGCGTTTTCCGCGGAGCTGGCTGGAACGTTGTGAAGTGTCTATGGGGCCGTCATTGGGATCCATTATTCGAAAAAGACACGAAAGGTCTGCTTGTTAAACGTATGAATGAGGTTTGCGATGGTGAACTTCAGAACTACAAAGCAAACGGCGGCGCTTATACTCGTGAACACTTCTTTGGTAAGTACCCAGAATTGCTAGAGATGGTTAAAGACATGACTGATGAAGAGATCATGAACTTGAACCGTGGTGGACATGATCCTCATAAAGTATATGCAGCATACGCTGAAGCGACATCTCATACAGGTCAACCTACTGTTATCTTGGCTCAAACAGTCAAAGGTTACGGTATGTTTAAAGCGGCTGAAGCACAAAATACTGCCCACCAAACGAAAAAATTGGATGAAGAGTCATTGGCTCAATTCCGTGATAAGTTTGGTATTCCTATTAGTGATGAAGAGCTGAAAGATCTGCCTTATTACAAGCCAGCTGAAGACAGCCCTGAGATGCAATACCTGCGCTCACGTCGTAAAGAGCTAAGTGGTGATTTCCCAACTCGCCGTCGTGATTGTGAGGCGCTTGAAGTACCTTCTTTAGAAGCCTTTAAAGCACAAATTGCAGGCACGAAAGGCCGTGAGATTTCTACGACTATGGCATTTGTGCGTGCACTGAATGTTATGGTTAAAGATAAGAAAATTGGTGAGCGCGTCGTACCAATTCTTGCCGATGAAGCTCGTACTTTCGGTATGGAAGGTATGTTCCGTCAGCTAGGTATTTATAGCTGTGAAGGGCAACGTTACACGCCGCACGATCATACTCAGGTTATGTTCTACAAAGAGTCTCAAGATGGTCAGATTCTGCAAGAAGGTATCAATGAAGCAGGTGCGTTCTCTTCATGGTTGGCACTAGCAACTTCTTACAGCAACAGCAATCTTCCTATGATTCCTGTTTACATCTACTACTCTATGTTTGGTTTCCAACGTATTGGTGACTTAGCATGGGCAGCAGGTGACTCTCAAGCTCGTGGTTTCTTGATCGGTGCGACAGCAGGTCGTACAACTCTGAACGGCGAAGGTCTACAGCATGAAGATGGTCATTCACACATCCTTGCTGGTACGATTCCAAATTGTATTTCTTATGATCCAACATATTCATATGAAGTTGCAGTCATCGTACAAGACGGCTTACGTCGTATGTACCAAGATAAAGAAAGTGTTTTCTATTACTTAACAGTAATGAATGAAAACTATACGCATGAAGATATGCCTGAAGGTGTTGAAGATGGCATTCTTAAAGGTATGTACAAGCTTAAGTCTCATGAGAAGAAAACAAACAAGAAACAAGTTCAATTGCTTGGTTCTGGTGTTATCTTGCGTGAAGTAGAAGCGGCTGCAGAGATTCTGTACAAAGATTATGGCGTAAACTCAGATATCTGGAGTGTTACTTCTTTCAATGAATTGCGTCGTGAAGGTCTTGATGCAAGTCGTTGGAATATGTTGCATCCAGAAGATCAGCCTCGTCAGTCGTATGTTGAATCTTGTCTTGAAGGCAAAGGTCCAGTTATTGCGTCTACTGACCATGTTAAGCTTTTTGCAGATCAGATTCGTCCTTTCGTTAAAGGTACATATAACGTACTAGGTACAGACGGTTTTGGTCGAAGCGATACTCGTGCTCAACTACGTCACTTCTTTGAGGTGAATCGTTACTGGGTTGTTGTGTCTGCTTTAAGTGCATTGGTACAAGACGGTGTAGTTGATGCATCTGTAGTTAGCGAAGCTATCGCTAAGTTTGGTTTGGATCCAAATAAACCAAACCCTGTAACTTGCTAATTACCTAAACAAGCTAGGCATCTGGCCTGAGATTATCTTAGGTCAGATAAGTTTTTAAGTTTGATGCGTCTATACGACAAAGGAGATTTCTGTGAGTACTGAAATCATTAAAGTGCCGGATATTGGCGGTGCGACTGATGTCGAAGTTATCGAAATCAGTGTGAATGTTGGCGACATGGTTGACGCTGACCAATCTATTATTGTTTTAGAAACTGATAAAGCATCTATGGATGTTCCATCTCCTCTAGCCGGAAAAGTGGTTAGTCTTTCGATTAAAGAAGGCGACAAGCTTTCTGAAGGTGATGACATTCTTGTTCTTGAAATTGAAGGTGCTGGATCTCAACCTGAAGCGAAAGCTGACGTAGCGCCTGCTGCACCAGCCGCGGCGGCAAGTGCTCCAGTTTCTAGTGAGCAGCAAGTGAATGTGCCAGATATTGGCGGTTCAACAGATGTTGAAGTTATTGAAGTTTGTGTTGCTGAAGGCGATGTTATTGAAGAGGGTGACTCTTTAATCGTCTTAGAAACAGATAAAGCATCAATGGAAATTCCTGCTCCTGCTTCAGGCAAAGTGGGCACGATTCAAATTAAAGTTGGTGATACTGTTTCTGAAGGCTCAGCTGTCTTAGTGATGATAACGGAATCTTCTGGTGATGTGACACCGGCCGTACAAGCTCCTGCTGCCGAAGCATCTGCACCAGTATCTGGTGGCGTTGAAGCGGTTAATGTGCCTGATATCGGTGGCGCTGAAGGCGTTGACGTTATTGAGGTAGCGGTTGCTGTTGGCGATACCGTTTCAGAAGGCGATTCTATTATCGTTCTTGAAACAGACAAAGCGTCTATGGAAATTCCAGCACCTAAATCAGGTGTTGTTAAATCTCTTTCTATTAAAGAAGGTGATACGGTTTCTGAAGGTGATTTGATTCTTGAGCTTGAAGTGGAGGGCGGTGTATCTGCTCCAGCAGAAGCACCTAAAGCATCTGCTCCAGCAGCGGCACCAAGTGCACCTGTTGCATCAGCTCCAGTTAAAGCGGCCGCACCAGTAGATCAATCTGCTGTGTTGTCTTCACCTTCTAAAAAGGTTCATGCTGGTCCTGCTGTACGTATGTTGGCACGTGAATTAGGTGTTGATCTTTCATTGGTTCGTCCTACTGGACCTCGTGGTCGTATTCTTAAAGAAGACTTGCACGCGTACGTGAAAGCAGCTGTTAAGAAAGCGGAATCTGCTCCAGCTGGTGGTGTTGGTGCTGGATTACCAACGGTTCCAGATCAAGATTTCAGCAAATTTGGTGACATCGAAGTTGTTAAAATGAGTAAGATTCAGCGTTTAACTGCTGAAAACATGGTACGTAATGCACTTGTAGTACCTTCTGTTACTCAGTTTGATAAAGCTGATATTTCTGATCTTGAAAGCTTCCGTAAAGGCTTGAAAGGCGAAATGGAAAAACAAAGTGTGAAATTAACGCCACTTCCATTCCTAATCAAAGCTGTTGCTCAAGCAATGGTTGCGAATCCAAGCTTCAATGTTTCATTGATGGCTGATGGTGAAAGCTATGTGCAGAAGAAATACGTTCACATTGGTATTGCAGTAGATTCTCCTGCAGGCCTTGTTGTTCCAGTATTGCGTGATGCAGATAAGAAGTCTGTTATTCAAATTGCTAAAGAAGCTGGTGAGCTGATCAAGAAAGCACTTGATAAGCAACTTAAACCAGCGGATATGCAAGGTGGTTGTTTTACAATCTCTAGCCTTGGTGCAATCGGTGGTACAGGCTTTACGCCAATCGTTAATTGTCCTGAAGTTGGGATTCTAGGTGTTTCCAAAGCGGATATTGAACCGCGTTGGAATGGCAAAGAATTTGAACCTCGTACAATGTTGCCTCTATGCCTATCTTATGATCATAGAGCAGTGAACGGTGGTGATGCTGGTCGCTTCATGACTTATTTGAATTCATTGTTGAGTGATGTTCGTCGCCTAACACTGTAATTTCAATGTGTTTTAAAAAGCCGCTCCATATGAGCGGCTTTTTTATTGGCTATTGAAAGTAAGCAATTTTACAATCTATCACTGTGGCCTCCCTTGTCTTTAAAGCCAAACAGGAAGACTCTTTTAAATCTGGGTAAATGTCAGGAAGAGGGGAGTTGTAGAACGTGCGGTGCGCGCTTTATTGAGTAGTTAATAGAAAGGCCTGTTGTTTGGCCTCACTATTAATTGGTGACTTAAATGGTTTATTTAGTTGAAGACGATTCCGCTGCTGCATCTTCTTTAATGCGAAGGTAAATTTCTTCACGGTGAACAGCGACACTTTTTGGCGCCCTAATACCTATACGAACCTGATTGCCCTTAACGTCTAGTACTGTAATTTCCGTATCGTCTCCAATATTAATGCTTTCCCCTGTTCTTCGGGTGATGACTAACATAATTCCTATCCTTTGGTTGTTATCGTGTCTAAAAAATACAATTTTAGCTGTATTTTTGTCAACCGAGTTTAATGTATAAGGTCTATTTTGATGCAGTAATATTGCAGCTTAAATAAGCTGAGTAAATAAAACTTTCTAAGCTTTTACACTTTGAAAAGAGCTCGAGCTTCTTTAACAACACCTATAACTTGAATGTCTCTTGTTGCCTCTATCGCATGATAAAGTGGATTTAATGGTTTTAAATACACTCTATCTGCATCTAATGCGAATTTCTTGAAGGTTATCTCATTACTCTGTAGCATTTTCGCGATAATTAAATCACCGTTTTGAGGTGTAAGACTCGGTTCAACAAAAATGAAATAGCCTTCTGGAACACTGAGCCCAGAAGGTGAGGTCATGTGATCACCTACGACTTTTAACCAAAAAGATTTATCGGATTCACTATATTCTGTGTACATCCATTTTGTTTGTTCAGTATCAACATTGAATGTAAGCCAATTCGCAGCTTGACCATGTGTAATGACTGGTCGAGCTTGAATTCGGTTTGCTTGAAGAGGTTTTACTTTCTCGCTCTTGTATTGGGGAATTGACTCTTTGAGTTCAGTATATTCGCCAGACTCCAGCCATTCGACATCACATTCTAATGCTTTTGAAAGAGCGACAATTTTACGAGGATTTTGAGTCTTGCCATCTTCAATCTTTTGAAGAGATTGTTGGCTAATGCCGACAAGGTTTGCTAACTGTGCTTGAGTTAGTCCAAGTTCGATTCTTTTTTCTTTAACGCGATTAGCAATAGTCATTTAATGATAATTACAACTTTTCCTGTATTTGACAAACAATAAAAACTGTCATCAAATACAGTAAAAGTTGTTAGGAGGGGCTGTATGACAGCTATTGCGAAAGCAATTGAAATTATTGGTAGTCAAACGGCACTTGCAAAAATGCTAGGTGTAAAACAAGCGCATGTATGGAATTGGTTACATATACACAAACGTGCGCCAGCTAAGTATATAAGGCGCATATCGCTTGCTACAAAAGGGAAAGTGACAGAAATTGAGTTATTACAAGATCACGAGGTGTAATTATTCAGCTTAACTTATTTTTGATTTAGCTCTACCCCTATCAAATAATTTTCTAGGAATACTTAAAAACAATCTCCATATAAAGCACCTTAAAAAGGTGTTTTGTTGTACAATCCGTCGCGAATTTTATTGTCCTTTTCTTAAATATTATAAGTGTAGTAAGTGACCCCTATGGCGACGAAAGCAACTGTCTATAAAGCATCCGTACAAGTTTCTGATATGGATCGACATCATTATCAAGGATATGACCTGACTCTGGCATTACATCCGTCAGAAACAGAAGAACGTATGATGGTGCGTTTAGCCGCATTTGCTTTACTAGCCGATGAAAAAGAAGGGGATGAGCAACTGAGTTTTACCAAAGGCATTAGCACAGAGGATGAACCAGATTTATGGCAAAAGAACTTCTCTGATGAAGTATTGTTGTGGGTAGAGCTTGGTCAACCAGATGAAAAGCGCCTAAGAAAGGCCTGTGGTCGTGGTCAGCAGGTTGTAGTCGTGAATTACAATGATAAGTCCGATATTTGGTGGGATCAAAATAAAGGCAAAACCAGCCGTTTTAATAATCTACGTATTTTGCAATTCCCTGAGTCTCAAGTGATTGAGCTTTCTAAATTGTGTGCTCGTTCTATGCAGCTCAATGTGACGGTTCAAGACAGTGAAATGTGGATTTCTAGTGAGTTAGGCGAATGTCGGATAACGCCAATTTGGAGAGGAGAGCAGTAAGCTTCCTCTCGCCCAATTGAATCGACAAAAGAGTTTTATGCTCTGTGTAGATTTTTTTGAAATAAAGCAACGGCTTTTGAATAACACTCAAGAGCCAATGCTGGATCGTAACGATCACCTTCATCACGCATAAACGCATGTTGTCCGTTAAACTCATGCCAGCTAAACAAACGTTCCGTACTCAAAAGCTGCTGATAAATCTTTTGTCGACCTTCTGTGGGTACATGAGGGTCTTGTTTCCCCCACACCATGACTAACTCTCCTTGAATCTCATTTGTACGAGTGAAGGAGTCGTTTCCTTCCTGACAAGGAATGGTATTCGAATGAATGTCTGTCGCATACAAACAGAAAGCGGCTTGAATACGAGGGTTTAACGCAGCACGATAAGCCAAGTGCCCACCCAAACACACGCCCATAGAACTAAACTGTCCTGTACAGTAGTCGGCTTTTTCAAAATGCTCGATCATAGCAACAGTATCGCTATCATGAGATTCCAAAGGTTTGGTAAATTTGTCATTGTTGCCTTTGTCTTTACCTTCATCATCGTACGCCAGCACAGTGCCAATGGGGTTTAGTTCATGGAAGACTTCAGGAACAATCACCACAAAACCATGGCCAGCCATCATCATGGCAGAACGAGCAATAGGTGCGGTTTGTTGGAAAATTTCAGAGTAAAAGAAGACACATGGAAAGCGGCCTTCGACTTGCGGACGATAAACCGTGCAACGCATTGTGCCTGTTGGCGTGTTAATATCTTCGTCGTGGTGTTGAATGATCATGGAATTCCTTAAAGAGAAGGTTATTTTTTATCATAATATTCGACCCTTCAAGTTGTGACAAATATTGAATTAAAAAGAAGAGATCCGCAGTATGCGCATTTTATTGCTCAGTGCCTATGAAGCCAGCAGTCATAAAGCTTGGGCTAACACTTTAATGTCTGGCTTAGGTCAGCATGATTGGGACTATTTAGCCTTGCCAGCGCGGCACTTTGCTTGGCGCATACGAGGCAATGCGATGAGCTTTGCCTTTGACTCCAGCTTTAAAGAAACTTTAGAAAAACCATTCGATCTGGTGATCGCTACGTCCATGACAGATTGTGCCGGACTGAAAGCCTTTTGCCCTGATTTACAAAACATTCCTTGGTTGCTGTATTTCCACGAAAACCAGTTTTCTTACCCTAAAAATAGCCAGCAGCAAGGCATTATTGAAATGCAAATGGTGACTTTATACAGTGCATTATCGGCTGATTTGTGTGTATTCAACAGCCAATTTAACCGCCGTTCTTTTTTCCAAGGGGCGCGAGCTTTATTGAAAAAACTTCCTGATTACGTGTCACCAGATTGGTTAGATAAGACAGAAGAGGCATCTGAGGTGTTAGCGGTTCCACTGTCGAATGATATTTTAAAAATGGGCAATAAATGTATTGAAAGTGATGGAAACCATGAAGGAAAACTGAAACTGGTTTGGTCTGCTCGCTGGGAATATGACAAAGGGCCGGAGCGTTTATTAGCCATTTTAGAAGAAATGGAAGCACGTCAGATAGAGTATGATATTGCAATTCTAGGTGAACAATTCCGCTCGATTCCGAAAGAATTTGAACAGATCAAACAGCGTTTCTCTCATCGAATAAGTCAATTCGGTTTTGCTGAATCAAGACAAGATTACCTAGATATTCTAGCGTCTTCCGACATGGTGTTGTCTACCGCATTACATGAATTTCAAGGCTTGTCTGTGTTGGAAGCCGTTGCTTTAGGTTGCATTCCTGTTTTGCCAAATAGGCAGGTCTATCCAGAGCTGTTCGGTGATGCTTTTCTTTATGAAAGTCACTTAGATAATGTGGATGAAGAAGCGCGATCTGTTGTTGATTTGATAGAAAAACATCAGAAAATGACGCCATCATGCGTCGATGTGAGTTCTTTTCAAGAGCAATCGTTACTTGAAAAATACAATGATTTTTTGGGCGAATTAACAAAAAGTACTATCGGCTGAACTTTTGCCCATAAGCTTAATCGAACACCTTTGAAATCGTTTAATTAAAGGAACTCTTATGGCGTTTTTATTCGGTGGCACACGTCAATATGAAATAAAAAAGAATAAGACCATTTTGGCGCGTATCAATCATGATAAAAGTCTGATTACTCACCATCATATTCCATGTGCGGAGCACACTCTCCATTACGTTTCTTCGCCTAATATCAATACTCAAACCCAAGCCAAAAGCACCGTAGTGTTTGTACATGGCACCCCAGGGAGTTGGGCCAGTTTTTCTCGTTATTTTGAAAATAATAACATTACAAACGATTTTTCCATTCATGCCATTGATCGACCGGGCTGGGGCGAATCTGGTTACGATAAAAACCAATTTCCTTATTCCTTGAGTGAGCAGTCACGGCTGATCGGGCCAATGTTAGAAGCCATCTGGAAATCCAATAACCAACACAAAGTGCTTTTGGTTGGACACTCCTTAGGTGGTTCATTAGTGCCAAAATTAGCGGTGGATTATCCTCAATATGTTAAAGGTGTGATTGTGTTAGCAGGGGACTTAGATCCTGAATTATCGGAAGCCCGTTGGTTTAATAAAGCGATGACTTGGCTACCTGAATTTTGTTTTCCGAAAAGCTGGGTCGATTCTAATAAAGAAGTGTTAGCGATTCAGCCAAGCCTTGCCGATTTACAAGTCGAATTCTCAGCACTTTCCATGCCTATTTCTGTTCTACAAGGAAGTCATGATGGTTTAGTGAGACCAGAAAATGCCGCTAAAGCATCGGCGATATTCTCGTCGGCCGAAGTGGAGGTCATTATGTTGGATGGCGCCAGCCATATCATCAATTTAACCCATGTTTCTGAGGTGAAAGACGCCATAACAAATATGTTTAAAAAGTGTTGCTGATAAGTGTTTAAATCATTGTTTTTAAAAAGAAAAATCTAATCGAAAAAGTGATTTTTCTTCTTGTTAAGCTTTTTCGCTAATTTTCAAAGACGGCTTGTAAAGTCAATTTAAGTCTTTTATGCTGTTTGCAAATTGTCCGTCGGGGTGCCTCGTTTTAGTAGGCTGAGAGATGAAATTTCATTAACCCGGTGAACCTGATCCGATTAGTATCGGCGTAGGGAACGGATGCGATGTTATGCAGTCTTCTTATGCATTTTTTCGTGCACTCATTTCCTATGTCGCCTGATAAAACTGGGTGATATACATGTCTCGTCTTTTAGACAAAACCGCGTTAAAAACAACACCAATTGCGTTAACCATTGCTGGCTCTGATAGTTGTGGTGGTGCTGGAATCCAAGCGGATTTAAAAGCTTTTTCAGCCAATGGCGCATATGGCGCAAGCGTTATCACCGCGGTCACAGCGCAAAACACGCAAGCGGTCACCGCCGTTCATCCTATTCCCATTGATGTTGTTACCGCTCAAATTATCGCTGTGCTTGATGATCTAAATGTTCAGTCCATCAAAATCGGTATGTTGTTCTCCAGTGATTTGGTTATTGCAGTGGTGAACGCCTTACGAAATTTCAATGGCTTGGTGGTGTTAGATCCTGTGATGATTGCCAAATCTGGCGATGCACTTTTGCAGGAAGAAGCCGTTCATGCACTGAAATCCGAACTGATTCCACGAGTGGATTTACTCACGCCAAATTACCCAGAAGCCAAAGTCTTATTAGGTTTATCTCCTCAAAGCTCCTTCGATGACAGCCAACTCAGTTCCCTCGCTTTTGACTTACTCAAACTTGGTGCAAAGCATGTTTTGTTGAAAGGCGGGCACGGTGAAAGTGACATCTGTCGTGATGTGTTGGTGGGAGAAAATCTAGAACCAATTACACTTCATGCCCCACGAATCAAAACTCAAAATACCCACGGAACAGGCTGTACTTATTCTTCCAGCATTGCGGCTTGGCTAGCCAAAGGTGCAACGATGACTGAAGCGGTTAAGCAATCTCACACTTACCTGCATCGGGCGATTGAATGCGCAGACCAATTACACATTGGGGCTGGTCATGGGCCAGTGCATCACTTTCATCGTCTGTGGGAAAAATAATATGTGGGAGCAGAAAGCCAGTGGGAGAAAAAATGAGCGCATTTAAGGATCAAATTATTGTGCTGGGAGCCGGTGTAGCTGGCCTTTGTGTGGCGACGGAATTGGTTGAGCGAGGCATCATGCCAACGGTCATTGATCGTCAATCCGACCCCGGCCCAGAGTCTTGCTCTTGGTGGGCCGGTGGCATGCTCGCGCCATATTGTGAAGTGGAAAGTGCTGAAGAAGCCGTGCTGCGTTATGGCAAAAAAGCAGCGACTTGGTGGCAGAAACATACAGGGATTGTAGAGCATAAAGGTTCTTTGGTATTGGCCTCACCAAGAGATCAAGCTGACTTACAGCGTTTTGCAAATCGAACTCAAGCTTACGATGTCTTGGATGCTGACAAGATAGCAGAATTGGAGCCAGATTTAGCCGGACGATTTTCTCGTGCTTTGTATTATGGTGAAGAAGCGCATTTATCTCCCCGAGATGCGTTACGAGCACTGAAAAGTAAATTGATACAACAAGGCGTTGAATTCATTTACCAAAATGCGGAGCCAGAAGTTTTGGCCAAAGACGGTTTGGTGATTGATTGCCGTGGTATTAAAGCCAAAGCTGAGCTAGATGGATTGCGTGGCGTTAAGGGAGAAATGCTAGTTTTACGTTGCCCAGAAGTCCAGCTTTCAAGGCCTGTGCGCTTACTACATCCTCGTATTCCTTTGTACATAGTTCCCCGTGGTGATGGCGTTTACATGTTGGGTGCCACCATGGTGGAAAGCAGTGCCAAACAACATGCTTCTGTCCGTTCTGTCATGGAATTATTAAATGCCGCTTATGCATTAAATCCTGCATTTGGAGAGGCAGAGATTCTGGAGATAGGCGTCGATAGCCGACCAGCATTCTTGGACAACCTTCCTCGTATACATCATCAAGGGCAAATCATTCGTGCCAATGGTTTGTATCGCCATGGCTTCTTACTCGCGCCAACACTGGCAAAAATGGTGGCGGATTATCTAGATCAAGGTATTGAGTCTGAATGGCTTGATACGCACAGAAAGGATTTTTATATATGAAAAAAATACAAGTGAATAGCGTAGATACAACTTGCCAAGCGGATAGCTTGTTGGATCTGTTGATTGAGCTTGGGTATGCCGATGATGTGGTTGCGACCGCTGTAAATGGTGATTTCGTTGCCCAAGGCAATCGAGTCAACACGCACATAAAAGAAGGCGACCGCATTGAAGTGCTGGCACCTATGCAAGGAGGTTGATCATGAGAGATTTTTACGGCGTGCAATTAGAAACGCCTTTCATGCTGGGAACCGCACAATATCCTTCGCCAGCGATTTTAGCCAAAGCCTTTACGCACAGCAAAGCCAGCGTAGCAACGGTTTCATTACGCCGTGAAGCCAGTAGTGACAAAGCAGGGCAAGATTTTTGGCGTTTGATTCAAGACTTGAATGTGCATGTTTTACCAAATACAGCAGGTTGCCATACAGTGAAAGAAGCCGTAACTACCGCCCATATGGCGAGGGAAGTCTTTGGAACACCTTGGATCAAGCTAGAAGTGATTGGTGAAGAAGACACCTTGCAGCCAGACGTATTTGGCTTGGTAGAAGCCGCCAAGATCCTCACCGAAGAAGGCTTTCAAGTCTTCCCTTACACCACAGAAGATTTGGTGGTAGCGGATAAATTGGTCAACGCCGGTTGTCGCGTATTAATGCCGTGGGGCGCACCGATTGGCTCTGGCATGGGATTAAACAACGTGTTTGGTTTGCGTGCGCTACGGGCGCATTTTCCAGAGATTCCATTAGTTGTAGACGCAGGCTTAGGTTTACCCAGCCAAGCTGCACAAGCCATGGAGCTTGGGATGGATGCGATTTTATTGAATACGGCCGTTTCCAAAGCGGGTGATCCAGCCATGATGGCAGACGCCTTTGCCAGTGCTATTCGCGCAGGGCAGTTGGCGGCAAAAGCAGACCCTATGGTGCCACGTGATATGGCATCACCTTCTACGCCTGTTTTAGGCAAAGCCTTTTTGGATTGATGTGATGAGACAACTAAGCCGTTTTTACCCAATTTTTGACAGCAGTGAATGGATTGAGCGTTTGGTGCCTCTTGGCATCAAGCTGGTTCAACTACGTATGAAAGATTGCACAGAAGCCCATTTACGCGAAGAAATTCAAAAAGCCAAAGCCGTTTGTGATCAACATGGCTGCGCTCTTGTGATTAACGATTATTGGCAACTGGCCATTGAATTGGGTTGTGAATGGATTCACCTTGGCCAAGAAGATTTGGATACGGCTGACATAGAGGAAATCAAACAAGCAGGACTGAAAATCGGCATCAGCACCCATGACGAAGCAGAGCTAGCAAGAGCGTGCCAATTGTCGCCAGACTACATTGCCCTTGGGCCTGTGTATCCGACCATTTTGAAAAAGATGAAATGGCACCAGCAAGGTCTTGAAAGAGTGACCGAATGGAAAGAGAAACTGGATCGAATACCGCTGGTGGCGATTGGCGGAATGTCTGTCGAACGAGCTAAGGGCGCATTTGACGCGGGTGCAGACATTGTTGCCGCCGTGACGGACATTACTTTGCATGCTGATCCAGAAGCGCGAATCAAAGCGTGGCTACAGGTGAGTGCCGATGAATCGGACGAGGTGAGTGCATGAGTCGTTATAAACGCCAAACATGTTTGCCAGAAGTTGGCGAAACAGGTCAGCAAGCTCTTGCTTCTGCGCGAGTTCTTGTTGTTGGTGCGGGTGGCTTAGGTTGTGCTGTGCTGCCTTATCTTGTTGGGGCTGGTGTTGGCGAGATTACCTTGGTCGATGGGGACGTGGTGTCTCTGTCAAACTTGCATCGGCAAATATTGTATCGAGAAGCGGACGTTGATTTATCAAAAGTTGAATGCGCCAAACGTCACCTTAATGGACTCAATAATGACTGTGTGATTACCACTCACTTTACCGCCTTAACACCCAGCAATGTAGCGACTTTGTGCGATGGCATGGATATGGTCTTAGATTGTGCTGATAACTTTGCAGTGAGTTATACCTTGTCGGATCACTGTCATCTTCATCACGTGAAATTAGTGTCTGCTTCCGCCTTGGGGTTTGAAGGCTATGTGGGAGGATTTTGTGGCGGTAAACCCTCGTTAAGAGCGGTATTTCCAGAGCTGCCACAGCGAGCAAAAAACTGTTCATCGGCTGGCGTTATGGGGCCAGTGGTTGGTGTTTTGGGGTCGTTACAAGCTCAGTTCGCTCTGAATGTTTTATTAGATGTTGAACCTTCTCCTCTTGGGCAACTCGTTTCTATGGATTTACGCCATTCTCGTCAAAGCCATTTTCGTTTTGATGATGCCCCAGAGCCACCGCCTGAGCATTATTTAGGCTTCATCAGCAAAGAACACATTACAGATCAAGATTGGGTGGTGGATTTTCGCTCGACCTCTTTAGATGAATTTGAGCAGCAGCAATTTCAACTTCAACCTCAATCTCAATCAAGCACGACACAGCGCGCTGTGCTGGTCTGCCGAACAGGGCTGACTGCATGGCGTGCGGCACGAAAATTACAAACTTATTGGCAAGGCGAAATAAGGCTGATTGCACTGGGTGACGACCCTCTGTAATGACTGTTTAGCCGCTCAATAAAACTCCCTTAACTCTTTATTAAACAAAATAAAGCGATCATAGATTATGACGAATAAAATACCAAATTACGGAAAGACATTTGCTCTTATGCGAGACGGTTGCACGCCAGAATGGCGTGACTACATTGACCACAATTTTGTAAAAGGCTTGGCGGATGGCTCTTTGCCACAAGCGTCTTTTTTACATTATATGGCTCAAGATTATGTTTACCTCGTGCATTACGCCCGCGCTTGGGCTTTGGGCGTGGTGAAAGCGGAATCGCCAGAAGAAATGAAACTGTGCGCTGCCACAGTGGATTCATTAATCAACCATGAATTCTCCTTACACATTCAAACTTGTGCCGCTCAAGGCATTAGTGAAGAAGCGTTGTTTAACGCGAAAGAAGAATTAGAAACCATTGCTTATACACGTTATGTATTGGATTCCGGTTTACAAGGGGACTTTTTAGATTTGATCTTAGCCCTTGCGCCTTGTGCGTTTGGTTATGGGGAAATTGGCCTGCGTTTAAAAGAAAGTGTTTACGAAGGCCACCCTTATGAAAAATGGATCAATACCTACTGCGGTGACGCCTTTCAAGAAGTGTGCGTTGAAGTAGGGCGATTAGTCGACTTGGCGATCAGCACACGCATTGGTGACAACCCAACACAAAGCCCTCGCTGGGCGAAAATGCAAGCGCGTTTTACCAAAGCCGTAGAGCTTGAAGCCGAGTTCTGGGAAATGGGTTTTAGAGCCGGAAACAAAGGAGAAGGGTACAAAGTAGAAGGAAGTAAAGAAGAAGGTAAAAAAGGAGAGAAACATGCTTGATTCACAAGCGGCCGTTCTTTGGCTTGTATTATTTGCCGTAATTTTTGCTGTGGCAGGATTACTATTTGCACGCCGTCACCAAGAAGGCTTGGAAGATTTTATAGTGGCGCGTAACAGCCAAACCAGCCAAGCCACTGTGCTGACATTGTTGGCAACCACTATGGGAACTTGGGTATTGTTTGGCCCAGCCGAATCCGCTACTTGGGGTGGTATTGGCGCGATCTTAGGCTATGCCTTAGGTGTGTTAGTGCCCAGTTTCTTAATGATTCCGCTAGGCACAAGAATTCGCCAATTGATGCCAACAGGCCATACGTTAACAGAATTTGTTTACGCTCGTTATGGCCGCAGTGTTTATGTTGTTGTGCTCTTTATCATGTTGTTTTACCTGTTCATTAGTCTGACGGCGGGTCTTACCGGTATTGCCCAAATGGTTGCCTTGTTAGCGCCAGTCCCGCTTTGGGTGACGGCCAGCATCGTGATGTTATCTACTTTGCTTTATACCTTGTATGGTGGCTTAAAAGTAACGATTTTTACTGATCGTATTCAAATGCTTGTTATCTTGCCTTTTATCTTATTGATTCTGTTTTTAGGCTGGCAAGCAACGGGTGGTATTGCGCCTGTCATTTCTGGATTACAGGAAAAAGCGCCGCATTTATTAAACCCATTTGACAGTACAGGTATGGAAACAGGAGTAACTTTCTTCTTGGCGGTGTGTCTGACGGGGCTATTTTATCAAGGCACATGGCAACGCATCTTTGCCGCTAGAGACAATAAAGTGATTCGTAATGGCTTTATTTATAGCGGACTAATCAGCTTTCCCATCATCTTGGCACTGGGGGTATTTGGTTTGGCGTTTGTTGGCTTGTCTGTTTCCGGAACAGGTTCTACTGCCTTGTTTAGCGTGATGTTAGGCAGTGCGCCTTATTGGTTGCTCGTTGGAATGATCTTCTTTGGTCTGGCGTTAATCATGAGCAGTGCGGATTCGACGATCAGTGGATTCCACAGTATGTTCATTGTGGATTTAAATCGTCTCTTTTCTGGTCTTAAAGGAGATAAATTGGCCGTGGTATCCCGCTGGTTGATTGTCGCAATTTCGATTCTAGCCTTAATCGTCGCATCCAAAGGCTTCAGTATTTTGTACCTTTTCTTACTGGCGGATTTACTCTGCTGTGCCGCGGCGTTCCCTGTGTTTTTTGGATTCTACAATGCTCGTTACCAAAGCTACCATGCGTTACTGAGCTTAATCAGTGGCTTAGTAGCTGGCTTTATTTACTTCCCATTACCAGGTGAGCCGATTGCCTTCTTGTATGAGTCTTTCCTATTGGCAACACTGGTGCCAGTTGGTGTCTCATTGGTGTTGATGCTATTGCCAAGCAAAAAAGCATTCGATTTCTCATTGGTCACTAAAAAAATCAAACAGCTAAGTAACTAACCTGTGTTACCTGCTTTTTAAGTGTTTGTAAAAAGCACATTGGCTCTAGGGCTGATGTGTTTTTTCGTGTTCCCACACTCCAGCGTGGGAACACGAAAGGCCTTTGACTGTATTTATCCATTGTACTGTGCAGGCATTTGGAAATGACATTCCTTCTCGAAACTTCCTTTATCAAAAAGTCGCCCACCTCAGCGGAATGTTATATTTCAAAGCTCTCAAATGGTAGCAGAAGGCGAGAAGGCGATTACTCCGCGGCTTCTATTTCCAAACATTTCCCTTCCATGGCTTTGGCGTCTTCTGCGTCATGAGTAACGAGTAGTGCTGGAATATTGGCGTGTCTTATCTCGGCGAGTACGAATGTTCTTACATCGCGTCTTAGTGCTGGATCAAGTTTACTGAAAGGCTCGTCTAATAATAAAAAGTCTGGTTTTGCCAATAAGGTTCGCAATAAGGCAACACGAGCTTGTTGTCCGCCAGAGAGTTGCTTGGGTAATGAATGGGCTTTGTCCGGCATGTTCAGCTTTTCCAATGCTTGGTAGGCTAAATCCTGTCGCTCTTGTTTTTTGATTTCTGGAGGAATAGCAAACAGTAAGTTTTCCAAAATACTCATGTGAGGGAAAAGCAGTGGCATTTGCTGCAATAGTCCGACTTTACGAGATTGAATGCTTTGGTTGTGCAAGGTGTTATTGTCCAAAAGCACGTTACCGGTAGCGGTTAATGTTGGTGAAAGCGTGCCACTTAAATAATGTAATAAGCTGGATTTACCAATACCACTTGGGCCCATTAGGGAGAGTACTTGGCCTTTTTCAATAGTGAAGCTCAAGTCTTTGATGAGTACTTTGTTTTTTGTGGATAGAGTAAAAGCGTTTACGCTGAGCATTTTTTATCCTTACTAAAAAAGCATTTTATGGTGAGTCGCCATTTTGTCCATCGAGAAGGAATTACTTGCGCAAACCAAAATACGATAACAGGGAATAAAGCTTGCAGTAGTGCCATGCTGCCCACTTTTTTTCGATCACCAGAGGCCGCAAGCGCGACAGCTTCTGTGGTTAACGTGCTGTGTCGCCCCTCGCCAGCAATCAGAGTTGGTAAGTATTGAGCGATGCTGACAGAAAATCCCATAGCAAAAGCGGTGAACAAAGCGGGCTTTAGCATCGCAAGTTTAATGGTTACATAATGTCGCCATGGGTAATAATTAAGACGATTTGCCTGCTGTAAATATTGCTCATTGTAGGCTAAATAAGGCCCTTTTAATGTGAGATAGACATAAGGTAAAACATACATAAGGTGCAAGGCGATGATGGCGCATAAGCTGCCGTTGAGATCGAGATAAATCAATAACACATGAAGACCAAATAAAAAGCCTATTTGGGGCAATAATATAGGCACATAAATCAGCCAATCGAAGGCGTGGTGTTCAGAAGGTGTTGCGGATTTTGCGCAACTTAAGCGTTTAATTTCCAGCATGATAAGGCTAAATACACCGGCAATTAGTGTGGCGATAACAGCAATGATGAGCGTATTACTGGCTAGTTCGAGTAAAAGCGGTGTGGCGCGCTCAATGTTATTCCATGTCCATGTTGATGGTAGGGCATCAGGAAAACGCCAACGTTTGGCGACAGACCATAATGGCAAAAGAAGTAAGGCCGCAAAGGCGCTTAGTAAAGTGATTAAGCCAAGTACCACGCCACTGCCAAGTAAATTATCTGAGAAGCCGCAGCGTCTTCCATTACTGCGTTCATAACGAGTGAGATGGCTGAGTAATTTATGCATGATCTCCCAGCCAGCCAAGGTAAATACAATCACCAACATAAGAAAAACGGCGCCAGCGCTGCCCATCAGACGCATGGATAAATCAGGGTCATTAAACCAACGGTACAGTGTAATGGCTAAAGTGGAAGGTGTGTTAGGCCCAATCACGAGAGCCAAGTCAACCACTGTTAAACTAAAGGCAATGACAATAAAAATAGGTAGACGAATAATAGGATAGAGCTGAGGTATGAGTACTTTGCGCCATAATGTTAATCGGCCATAACCTAAGGCTTGGCAGGCTTGTATTGTTTCTCTGGCTTGAATGCTTTTCATTGCTGCCATCATGACAAACAACAAATAGGGCATTTCCTTGATGACAAGGGCAAAAATAAGAGATAAAGAATAAGGATCTTGAACAGTGATCCAGTTTGGTGGTCTTTCAAACCCTGTTAGCCAAGGGCTAAATAAACGTATTAGCCAACCTGAGGGGCTGAGAAGAAATAACAAGCCAATGGCGATGGCGGCATGAGGGATGGCTAAGATAGGAGATAAGAAGGCTTCGATTTTTTTGAAGAAAGGGCGTTGGTACCCCCAAGCTAATAATGATAAAGCCAACCAAAGTGATAATAGTGGGCCACCGATTCCAGATATTAAGGTAAGTTTTAAGCTGGCATAAAATTCACCTTGAGCAAGCATGTTTCGCCATGGATCAAGAGAAAAAGTGTATTCGCCTAATGGTGGGAAAAACTGAAAAGCGGGTAGTAAGGTGCCAATCAGTCCCATGAAAATAGGTAAGACCAGAAATAAGGCAATAAAAACAGTAATCCATTTTGTGTGTTTGAGTGGCATTTTTGATCTTAATATTCTGCGTTTAATACGAAATTTATTGTTTAAAGTAGAGTGGCTTAGAGCATCACTCTACTTTATGAGTGACTACTGAGCGTAGCGTTTACGCCATTCTTTTTCGAGCGCTTCAACCCAGCTACTATGAGGCTCTGGGAGTGTGTCGCCAAGTTCTTCAATACTTAATGTGGCGATGCCGCGAGGTAAATTATCAAACTTTTTTTGATCTTCTGCGGACAGTTTTTTGTAAGACAATACGCTTAGATCCCCCCAAACGGTTGGTGTTTGCTTATAAATTTGTGCTTCAGGAGATAATAAGAAGTTAGCGACAATCTGGGCACCTGCTTTTACACCACTGTTATAGGGAATTGCCAAAAAGTGAGTATTGCCGATTGTACCATTTTCAAATACATAGGTGCGTACAGTGTCTGGTAAATTACCTTGGTCTATTTGTACGGATGCACCAGAAACATCAAAATTGATAGCGATGTCAATTTCTTGGTCATCTAAGAGACGCATCATTCCTTCCGCGCTGGATGGGAAGTTCTGACCTTTACGCCAAGCAACTTGATGAAGCTCATCAAGGTAGGCCCATAAAGGCGCTGTAATCGCGTCAAAATCGACGGTATCAACCGGTTTAGAAAGTTCTTGTTTATGGACGCTGGTTTCGTATAGGGCTTGTTTTAGAAAGGTTACCCCTAAATATTGAGGCGGTTCTGGATAGGTAATACGGCCAGGGTTTTCTTTGGCGTATTTTAAAAGTTGTTGCATGGATTTTGGCGGGTTATTCAGTGTTGCTGTGTCGTATAAAAATACGATCTGCGCCATTCCCCAAGGAGATTCCATGCCATCTACTTGCGTACCAAAATCTTGCGTTAAGCTTTGACGAGCATTTTCATCTACAAATTGTGAATAGTTAGGTAATTCTTGGCTAAAAGGGCCGAACAGCAAGTCGTTGTCTTTCATTGCTCGGAAGTTTTCGCCATTGATCCAAATTAGATCGACAGAACCTTTGTTGTGTTTGTTTGCGGCTTTTTCGGCTAAAACTCGGCTTACTGCATCGGATGTATCGGTGAGTTTTACGTGTTTTAAAGTTACTTTATACTCGTCTTTGATGCGTTTAGCCGCCCACTGAATATAAGCATTAATATTATCCGCTCCGCCCCATGCATTGAAATACACTGTTTGCCCTTTGGCTTCATCAAGTGTGTCTTGCCAAGCGGCATTGGCAAAGAAACTGGATACAGTGAAAATGGCAGACAAGGCCAACATTAATGTTCTTTTCATTATTTTTCCTTAGGTATTTGCTTTTACTATAGGACATTAGACGGGAAGATGGTTCCAGTTCTTACAGTATTTTGATGATTTTTAATAAGTTTTTTATTCATATGTGTTTTTAGCGTAGTATATTGCAAGCTCAAAATAAGGTGAGTTGGTCTTAATTGTTTTCGGAGTGTTATGTCTTTTCAAATATATTCCCACGTCTTACCTAGCGCAACACCAGGCACTCAAAGAACCTTAAAAGCTCATCATTTTGGTGAAGCGGGTACTCGCCCTAAAGTCTATTTTCAAGCAGGTCTTCATGCTGACGAATGGCCTGGTTTTTTAGTTTTAAATCGATTGATCAAAATGCTGAAAAAAGCGGATGAAGCTGGTTTGATTAAAGGCGAAGTCATCATTGTTCCTGTGGCGAACCCAATAGGATTAGCTCAGAATTTTCATGGATATATTCCAGGGCGTTTTGCTTTTTCCGATGGTGGTGGGAATTTTAACCGAAATTGGCCACAGTTAGGCAGTAAAGTTGAAAAGCGTGTTAAGGGGGAAATCAAAGGTGATACGTTAGAAAATGTGTCATTGGTACGCTGTGCAATTCATCAAGAGCTTGCTTTGTTACCTGAAAATACTGAGCTTCAGGGTATGAAGAAAACCTTGTTAGCTTTATCGATGGATTCTGATGAAATCATCGATTTACACTGTTCTGGTGAAGCCTCTATGCATGCCTATGTGGCACAAGAATTTGAAGATTACTTTAAACCCTTGTTGGCGTTATTAGATGCCAAAGTCGGTCTATCTGAGCTAAATACAGGCGCTTCTTCATTTGACGAAACAAACGTCAGTGTTTGGCGTGAATTGAAAGCCCATTATGCACATCTAATACCTTGGGGGAGCCGCTCACTGACATTAGAATTGCGCGGTGAAAATGATATATCTAATGAGTTTGCTCACCAAGATGCATCTGCTTTGTTTGATTATCTAGTTTTGCGTGGCGTTATTGATGGTGAAGAGCCTGAAATTGATGATAGCCAAGTGGAATATTACCCTCTTGACGCGATGGATTTGGTAAAAGCTCCTTGTGCGGGAATTGTTTGCTATCACAAATCTATTGGTGATGAAGTGGAAGAAGGTGAGGTGATTGGTGAGGTAGTGAATTTAATGGATGACGATATTGAGTCATCCAGTTACCCTTTGGTTTCCAGAACGAATGGTGTTTTTTTCGCGAGAGTACAGCGTCGTTTGGTCGTTTGTGGCGAGTCTATTGCGAAAATTGCAGGTAGAGAGCATCTTGCTTTTCGTGAAATTGGTCACTTATTTGAAGATTAGGCTCCATTATTTTGACTCAAGAACAGGATAAATCTGAGCTACAAGCTTCGTTGACCGATGAGCAGCTACGCGTTGTAAAGCATGACTTAATGACCCCATCAAAAGTGATTGCTGTTGCTGGTGCGGGGAAAACAACCACTTTAATTTCACGGATAGAGTACCTTTTAGCACAAGGTGTTGACCCCTCTCATATTGGCGTTTTTATGTTCAATAAAAGCGCCCAAGAAGAGTTCTCTGAGCGTCTAGGTAAGCATTTGATGAATTCTGGGTATTTGCGCTCGCCGAGTGTAATGACGTTTCATTCGTTTGGTATGAAGCTTTGCCGCCGCCTAGAGCAACAAGGTTGGTTAGCCTCAGCCAAATTACTTACGGACGATTTTAGTCTAGTAAAAATGCTACGTGAGGCATTACAGCGACTTATTCGAAAAGGCGAAAAAATTGCCATTCAAGATGAGAAAGACTGGCTAGAAGATGTACTGCTTTTTATTGATCAAGTGAAAGCTTCAGATAAAGCATCAAAGGAAGTTTTTGATGCTTTAGGTTGGTCGAAAGAGCGCCAGTTTTTTCCTGCTTTATATGATGAATTAGAAGCACTTCGAAAACGCAATAATATACGTTTTTTTGCGGATTTATTAAGCGACCCTTATGACTTATTAAATAGGATTGATGATTCTCAAAGAGTGCAAATTCGAGGTTTAGTGCCTGAATTTCGTTATTTATTGATCGATGAATTTCAGGACATTAACCCTTGCCAATATGAGCTACTTAAGACGCTTTACCCAAAGCCGTGCCAATGGATGATTGTGGGTGATGTGCAACAATGTATTTATGAATGGCGTGGCGCCAGTCCTGAGATTATGGCAACTCAATTTGATGCTGATTTTGAAGCAGTTGAACACTATCCTCTGAGCACCAGCTTTCGCTTTGGGCATACTGTTGGCCTAATGGCATCGAGCGTGATTAGTGAGAATGACTCTGAGGCGATGGTAATTGGTGCCGGCGCTTTAACACGAGTGTCATTTGCTCGTGCGCCTAAAATAGGCAAGGCATTGCTTGGTGAGTTAAAAGCTTGGTTGGAAGAAGGAAAAAGCCTCCATGACTCCGCTGTTTTGGTGCGTTTATACAGCGATATGGTGCCGATTCAATTGGCATTGATGCACAAAGGCGTTCCATATCAACTGCATGGCGACTCTCCTTTATTGGAAAACCGCCAGATTCGCATGTTAATGGCCTATCTTGCTGTGATGGCTGGCGGATTAGAAAGCCCAAGTGCCTTTTTTCATGCCGACGATATTGAATATTTGCTCACGGTGCCTAGTTTAGGAGGTTCTGTAGCACAGCGAAAAGTACTTATTCAGCAAGCCAAACAATCTCCGCATTTGCTGCCTCAAATTATTGAGAGTTTAGGGGATTCAAACGATGGCTGGCGAGCGAAGAAACTTTATGAGCGAGCGGATTGGTTACGCAGTTTAGCGATTTATCGATCGGACCCCGCTCAAGGTTTGGCGCATACATTAGAAAAGCTCGGTATTTATCGATACTTCGAAAGCACGAGTAATAAAGATATCCAGACACAAGAGAAAATCGCCACCTGTGATGCGTTTATGGCTTATGTTCGAGGCGTTGGCGGAGACGCGGAAAGTATTTTGTCTCAATTGTCTCAGCTTAATGAACGTCAAGTAGACGTGAGTCATGGTATCCATTTGATGACGATTCATAAATCCAAAGGTTTGGAATTTGACCAAGTGCTTTTATCAGGGTTAAGGGAAGGGCGTTTTCCTTATTATGATGAGGATTTAAGCAGTATTGATAAGCAGGCAGCTCAGGCCATGGCGTCAGAGCGTAGATTATTCTATGTGGCCATTACTCGTGCGCGCCAAAAGTTGGTCTTATTGGAAACTCCAACGAAAGACGAAGCTACAATTTTGCAGCGAGGAGACATTCCAAGAGCTGATTTAAAAAACTTGTCTTTATCGCGTTTTGTATTTGAATCTCAGCCTTATGTTGTTCAATTGATTGATAAAAATTGGCATAATGGTTGCAATAATGCTGAGCCGATTGATACTTTGAAAGGAAGTGTTTTTCAGCATTATTTAAGTAAGGTTTTATCATCACCCAAACTAGCGTTTCGCTCTCGTGTAGAAGAAGAGAGCCTTTTAAAATCAGGAGACAAGGTGCGTCATGATCAATACGGTCAAGGCGTTGTTGTAAGGCAGGAGCAAGATGGTAAGCAAATGATTTGTGTGGATTTCGGTGAACAAGGATTAAAACGTTTTAATCCGAAGTACACGACCTTGATAAAGATATCTTCACGAACCTGATTTTAAAAGGAGAACACTGTGTCTATTCCATTGATAGATTTAGAAAAACTAACTCATGAAACGCTCTCTATTCGCCAGAAAGAAATTCAGCTTTTAGACAAAGCTTGTCGAGAAATTGGCTTTTTTTACCTTGTTAATACCAGTATTCCAAGCAGTTTAATGAAAGCTTTGATGCGTGAAGCGAAGCGTTTCTTTGCTTTGCCTCAAACTGAAAAAGAAGCCATCGACATTGCGAAAAGCAAAAATCACCGAGGTTATGGCAAGATTGGTGAAGAACAGCTTGATGAAAATGGTCATGCAGACTGGAAAGAAACCTTTGATATGGCGCTGGAGTTTTCAGAAGACCATCCTTTGGCTGCGAAATACCCAAGTATGTATGGACCAAACCAAAATCCTCGCGACCCTAGAACAGTAGAAGTTTTACAGGATTATTATGTAGAAGCTTTTGGTGTCGCGCATGATGTGCTAACAGCCATGGCGCAAGCTTTGTCCCTTGAAGATAATTTCTTCACCAAGGGGTTTACGGATCATGTGACCGTGTTGCGAATGATCCATTATCCACCACGTCCTCAAAATGACCATGATAATGGAGCGGGAGCGCATACGGACTATGGTTGTGTCACCTTATTGCTACAAGACGACATTGGTGGCTTACAGGTGAAAAATCGACAAGGTGAATGGGTGGATGCGACACCGATTGAAAATGCTATTGTAGTGAATATTGGTGATTTAATGCAGCATTGGACGAATGATGAATACGTTTCAACCGCGCACCGGGTTCGTGCGTCTGCCGAAAATGTGCACCGTTACTCTTTCCCTTTCTTTGTTGAGCCAAACTACGAAACCGAAGTGGCTTGCGTACCAACCTGTGCAACAAAGACCAATCCAGCCAAGTATGAGCCAATATTAAGTGGAGATTGGATTAAAGCACGTTTGGATGCAACGTATTCTTATCGAGATAAAGAGTCGAATCAGGCGTAATTATTTCAATAGCTTAGCCGTTCTGTGTTCATGAAAATGTCATAGAACGGTAACTTTCAAGATGACGGAAAAATGCTAAAGTAAGTACATAGTCTTACGGTAAATAATTTTATGTCATCACATCCCTTGGCTATCCAAGAGAATCTTTACTTTCTAGTTAATGAAGTAGAAAAACACTATCATTTGACTGACCTCTTTTTCAAAACGGCTTCGTTAAATATTCTGCCTCGTATTCAAGCGCGCCGTGGTTATGTGCAAACCTTACGAGAAAAGATTGAGATCGAATGTGCTAATAGCACCAAACACCGTAAATCTGGTACAGCTTATGTGGTTCGTATTGAAGCAATTCGATCATTAGCGGATGCGTTAGATAATATCTCCCATTGCTATTTTGATTGTGTGCATGAAGGCACTTTAGATCAGTCTTATGAGCATCCTGGTGCTTCCTTGTGTCGTAAATTGATTCGTCGAGTTGATCGCTCATTGAACCTTGTTAAGTTAGGTTTGGGAGAATCTCAGCGTCGAACAGGTATTAAGTTAGGTCGTCGTACGCAAGGAATGCTTGCTTTGTACGATGACATTCAGTCGCTGACGTTAGATTCCAAAGAAACACTGAAAGACTCCGAATTACAGTCCTCCATTTTGGTGAATTACGCTTTAAAGTGTGCCATTAAGCAGCTTGCCATTGTCGGCGAATCTTTGATTAAAGCGGATTTAGGTCAAGTGGTAAGCTTGCAGAATTATGATCACTTACGAGACACCGCATCTTCTTTAAATTACAGCTTGAATGATTTGAAAGTGAAGCGCCTTGCTTTAACTCGTTCAGGCAGCGCTATCGCCGCAATATCTCATAAAAATGAAGCAGGTAAAGGCATTCTTGCGGTTTACAAAGAGGGCGATCACGATAAGTTAGCGGAAGAAGTAGAAGGCGTGAAAACATGGCGTGAGGTTGATCCTGATATCGTGCCAGATGTATTGGCACATTCAACTAAAAATGGTCAGTCATCTGCGCTTCTGATAGAGCATTTAGCAGGAAAAACCTTTGAGAAGCTTTTCTTAAATGAAGAAAAGGACACACTTGATGTCGCTTTGTCTTCTCTTTTCAAAACGCTAAATCGTTCTTGGAAGTCAACGATGACAGCAGAACATTGTGACGCGAAATTTATGCGACAATTAGATAAACGCATCGCTGATAGCATGGCTGTTCATCCAGATTTTTTCACACCCGAACATCGCATTTGTGGTTATGTTTCGCCGAGTTTTAAAAAACTGATTCGTGTTGTCGAAGAAAAAGAGCCGAGATGGCGTGCACCTTTTTCAGTTTTGATTCATGGCGACTTCAATTTAGATAACATCATTTATGATGAAATTGAGCGACGTATCTATTTTATCGACCTTCATCGCGCTTCCTATTTTGATTATGTCCAAGACATATCAGTTCTGATGGTGTCGATTTATCGCTTGCAAGTATTAAGTGGATCGACTCGAGAACTGATGATGCAAAGCGCTATTCAAATCTATCAATTTGGTCGACGCTTTGCCAAAAGACAAGGCGACGAAACATTTGAGTTGCGTCTGGCGGCTGGTTTGGCTCGTTCATTTGCGACTTCCACGCGCTTCATATTCGATAAAAAACTAGCATCGCGTATGCATTTACGTGCTCGTTATTTACTAGAACATTTGGCTGATTTGCCTGCAGAAAAAGAACTTAATTTCAAACTTCCATTTAAGGAATTGTATGCTGAATAAATCTGAACAGCGATTGAAAATCGGAGTGATAGGTGTTCCCGGTAAATGGTCTACGGAAGTGTTGGCTGATCGTTTAGAAGCCAAAACGGGGTTCCGTGCTGTTATGGATATGAGCGATTTTGAGCTGCACCTAGACACGAATAAAGTGTATTGCAACGGTTTGGATCTGACGGAATTAGACGGTCTGATTGTGAAAAAAATCAGTCAGGTTTATGCGCCAAGTACAGAAGATAGAATTCATATGCTGTCCCATTTGGAATCTCTTGAGGTACCTGTTTTCAGTCCAACAGCAAGCATGGGGAAACTTATTAACCGCTTGAGTGGTACTTTGGCGTTACAGCAGGGAAATATCCCAATGCCAAAAACGCGTGTCACAGAATCGGTTGATTTGGCATTTGATGTTGTGCGCGAGTTTGGTTCGGCTATTTTGAAGCCGCTTTATTCAACCAAAGCACGTGGCATGGTGTTTTTACGCGAAGAAGACAGCGACGAATCGGCTCGTGCTCAGTTGGAAGAGTACAAAGAAACTCAGTCGCTTTTTTATATCCAGCAAGCGTTGAATTTAAATGGTCGTGATTTGGGTATGGTTTTCATTGGTGGTGAGTATTTTTGTACTTATGCTCGAGTTGCCAATTCTGACGCGTGGAACACAACGATTCACAGTGGTGGTCGTTACGAACTGTTTGAAGCAGACGGTGACTTAATTGAGCTTGGGCGACGTGCGCAGGCGTGTTTCGATATGAGCTTCACAACAGTTGATATTGCGTTAACAGACCAAGGTCCTGTGGTATTTGAAGTATCGGCGTTCGGTGGTTTTAAAGGTGCATTAGATGGTTGTAACCTCGATGCTGCAGAAGCTTATGCCAATTACGTGTTAAGAACCATTGAAGGAAAGTAACGGATGATGAATGAACCATTGAATGAGAAGCTGTTGAATACACTCATGGCTCAATGTGAAAACCAAGCTAAGTTATTTTTTGGTACTTTAACTGTACGGGTTCATACCAATAATCCGTATATTTTGGATGAGTTGAAAGCCTATTATAAAAGCTACACACAGCCTTCAACGGGTGAATATAGTGTTGATGTTTATGCCGTTGAGCATGAAGAGATTGCTCAATCAGCTCCTTGGATTGATGTGCCAAGAGAAACGGGTAAACAAGGTAAGAAAGAAGGCTACTTAGACGTTTTTTCTGACGAAGGCGTATTTAACGGTCGTTGGATCAAGAAATTCAAAACTGGTATGACTCTATTGCAAAGAGTTGAAAAGCCTATAGCTGTTGGTCCATGTTCAGCGAATATGGCGCAAATTATTAACTTTATTAATAACCAATTTATCAATCTTCACCTTCGCGAAGGCAGCTTGTTAGGGCATGCGTCAGGTTTTTCTGTGAACGGTGACGTGACGGCAATTGCGGCGGGTTCTGGTGGCGGTAAATCTACTTTAATGCTGCGTTGTCTAGAAGACAATACACGCCAGTTTGTCACCAATGATCGTATTCTAATACGTAATATTGAGGGTTCTGTTGAAGCCGTTGGTGTTGCTAAGTTACCTAGAGTTAATCCTGGTACTTTATTGCATTCGCATCAAAATCGGTTGCGTCATATTTTAGCCGAAGATCGCCAGCAACAATTGCTTGAAATGTTGCCATCTGATTTGTGGATATTGGAAGAAAAATACGATGTGCAAATTGAAGATGAATATGGTCCAGACAGGGTGGCTTTGTCAGGTAGGTTAGCGAACTTAATCATGCTCGATTGGTCTTTCTCTTCAAGTGATGAAACACGCTTAGAGCTAGTTGATCTTACTCTGGAACCAGGAGTGATTGAAGGCTTGCGCAAACGTCCTGGCCCTTTCTACCAAGACAATTCAGGCTTGTTTGTTGACTTACATGCTTGTGAGACCTTAGAAACTTATTGTGCAGCATTAAATGGCGTGCGTGTGTTCCGTCTTGTTGGCGGCATCGATTTTGATAAAGCCTATGAATTGATTGAAAATCTGGATGCACTATGAGCGCTAAGTTTGCCTTAATTCGTCATGGTGCTTATGAGCAGTTGAGCCAAGTGCCAAGTGCGTTACAGCCTTTCCCTTTAACAGAGGAGGGGGCGGAAGAAGTGCGACGTCAGGCCAGGTTATTTGCTGAATGGTTAAAGGGAACGGGACATATGGTTGAGCCTTTAGTGGCGTCTTCTACCTTGTTGCGAGCTTTTCAAACAGCAGAAATCTATATCGATGAATTAAAAGATTTTTTTACAAATCCGCCAAGCATCCAAAGTACATTTAATTTGTGCGAACGAAGTGTGGGAGCTGTCGCTAACCTGACAATTGAAGAAATCGAACGAGTGTTGGCACTTGACCCTAGATTTGATGTTCCGCCTAAAGATTGGAAATCAGACAGCTATTATTGTTTGCCTTTTGATGGCGCGGAATCTTTAAATCAAGCGGGTGAAAGAGTGGCTAAGCAGGTCACTGCTTGGCAGGAGAAAGCAGGAGAAAGCATTAAGTTATTTATTGGGCATGGAGCAGCATTTCGTCATGCAGCTTGCCATCTTAATGCGATTCAATTTAATGATATTAAGAAACTTAGCATGTTTTACGGGCATCCAGTGGTTTTGGAGTTCGTCGAGGATCAAGCATTGCGTCAGATCTTTGGGGATTGGAAGCAGCGCCAGATTCAAGATGTGCCAGATTAATAGCGCCATAATGGGAGGCTTTTATAATGCAAACGCAATTACCTAAAATTTCCGCTCGGAAAGAGCATGCTGAGATTATTTCAAGATTGCCTACTGAGTGGTCTGCTTGGCCGCAAGATAACACTTCATACAATGCGACAGCGAGACTCTCAACAGAAGCGCCTAAGAAGTTTAATAAACGCAAGTTAAAATGGCCAAATCGACCCGTTGTCTTTATTTCAGATCCTCATGCTGATGCAAACGCGTTTGAAGCATCGTTAATTTCCGCCGGTGTTGTCATTCAAAAAAAGCCCGGCTTACAGCACTTAAAATTGACCAAAGAAGGTCGTCGTGCAGAAATCATTATTGGTGGCGACTGTTTAGATAAAGGGCCAAGTAATCTTTCTTTGTTACGGAGCATCAAACATTTATATGAGCTGAATGCTCGTGTGACTCTGTTGGCAGGAAACCACGATTTACGTTTGCTTATGGGATTGTTGGCCTTAAAGCGAAAAAAGCAAAACATAGGTAATCAGCACTTTTTTGTCCGTATGGGGAAAAAAGTAGTCCCGCTTTTTAAAGAAATTTTTGATCAATACTTAGACGGTACTAAATGGGACAAAAAAATTCCTGATGAAGACACTTGTCGCAAAGCGCTGTTTCCTGATGAAAAATGGTTTAAAGAATTTCCTTATCATGCTGCAGGTATTTTGACGGCAGAAGGTATTGAGCGTGAAGTGCATAAAATGCATTCAAAAACCAAAAGTTTTGAAAAGCACTGTGAAGCCGCAGGTTTAACTCTACGTCATGTGTATGCGGCCTCCTTACAGTGTGAGAAGTTGTTTTTACATAAAAAAGGCGAGTTTCATTGGTTTTTCAAAAAAATGAAACTGGTTGAGCGACGCGGATCATTTTTGTTCCTACATGCTGGATTGGATGATGCGATGGGAGAGTTGTTATTGAAAAACGGAATTTCATACGCAAACAAAGCGTTTCACCGTAATTTGAAGCACATGGATTTGTTCGGCTTTTATTACAGCTCCATCGCCAATACCTTTAGAACCAAATACCGTGATGCCGATTTGCCTTTGACTGAAAGGGGGGTGAACGCGGTTCACAAATCAGGCATTCATTTTGTTGTTCAAGGTCATGTTAACCGCCAACACGGCCAGCGAATTACCGTTAAAAAAGGATTAATTCATATTGAAGCTGATATTACATTGGATGAGCATTCTAGGCAGCAAGAAGGGCTAGACGGTTTTGGTATTGGTGCAACGTTAATTAGCAAGAAGCAAGGTGTGATTGGTCTGAGTTGCGATTATCCAACTGCTAAAATTATGCGCCCTGACGAACTTAAAAAAATATATGAGTAACTGAGATGAAATCGAAAACCGAATTTAAACATGAGGCCTTATTAGATCCATCGGACATTCAGGATTTACTCAAAGCAATCTCAAAAGGGTTAGGGAAGGGGAAGCTGGAGTTTTCGGATGACAAGGGAACTTTATCTTTAGGGCCTCAAGGTCTTTTGTACGTAAAAGTGACCGCGTCAGATGAAGACGACCGTCAACAATTTGATATTAAAGTTCGCTGGGAAAAGACACCAAAAACGCTCAGTAAAAAGCCTCCAAAAATAGAGAGCTAATATCGATCATTCTTTCCTACGAGCAAAAAAAAATGGCGGTTTAGACCGCCATTTTTAATAGAGCTGGAAGAGGGGTGATTTGGTAGTCCCTGTTCTTTATTTTTGCCATGCAAGATTCTGGAACCAGTTCCCAGCCATTACCTGAAAACTCAAGAGGCTCCGAGGCGACTACTATGTGATCGTCAAACCTTTTGCAATAAAGGCTAGGGCATTGCTCATCACTAGAAAAACGAACGGCAATCATGTCTGTGCCATCAGATAGAACGGAAGTGAATCGAAACGCTTCTTTGATGTTTTTACTCTTCATGATGTCGAGAATTTGTGCCAGTGTGTCTGTAATCGCTTGCTCTGGATTGGTTTCCAAACCGTTCGCAATCATAAGTAGAAATATCACTTCTGAATCGGTCGCACCACGTCGCTCGTTATATAAATATTCTGGAATTAAGCGATCTAGTTGCCATCGCAACGATTCATATTCACCAATTTGGCCATTGTGCATAAACAACCAATTTTTATAGCTAAATGGATGACAATTTGAACGGTTAGTTGCAGTGCCTGTTGAGGCGCGAACATGGGCAAAGAATAATCCACTGCGGATATGTTTTGCTAAACTTTTTAAATTGCAGTCACTCCAGGCAGGCAGTATTTCGTGATACAAGCCAGGTTCTTCTCTTTCATCGTACCAACCTAATCCAAAACCATCGGCGTTCACTGTGACTTCAGATTTCTTTGCACTGAGGCTTTGATGCACTAGGGAGTGCTCTTGTTCAAAAAGTAGTGACTCAAGGTAAACACTGTCACCTTGATAGGCCATCCAACGGCACATGCCTTTTCTCCTTGTGTCTTATTAGGAAGACGAATATTTAAAATTTGTTAATTAAGCAGACAGAGGCTCTGTCGCAATGACAACGCTACCCTCTTTCACTTGAAAGAAGAAGCAATTACGTCGGTTGGTGTGGCAAGCAGGCCCTTTTTGGTCAACTTTTAACAGTATGCAATCCCCATCACAATCAAATGACATAGAGACTAAAGATTGTCTGTGCCCCGAGCTTTCCCCTTTACGCCAGTAGGTTTGACGAGAGCGCGACCAGTAACATACTTGTTTCGTTTCCAACGTCTCGCGAATTGATTTCTCGTTCATATAAGCAAGCATTAAAACTTCACCAGTATCATGTTGCTGCGCTATGGCTGCAATGAGCCCTGAATCATCTGTCTTTAGATTGGCTAGAATGGTTTCTAAAGGTAGTTTTTCGCCTTTAGGGAGATTTTCGTATTCTTTTAAACTCATTGGGTTGCCTTATTCTCAGGAATAATGTCTATGTGATTAATGGCGAGTATCTTACCGTAAGCCCACTTAAAATGTTATGTACTAACATTGAAAATATATAAGCTAATTATTGAATAGAGAGTTCGCTGATAAAGATTAGGGTGTTTTTTAAGTATTTGAAAAATAGAGGCAAGTTGGTTGATTTTACGAAAAGGCTGCGTATAATTGCGCCCCAAGGTCAACAGGCCTCCTTTATGGTGTCTCTGCTGGTCCCCTCGCAACAATAAGCCGTGAATTTGGTCAGGTCCGGAAGGAAGCAGCCACAGCGGTGATCTTGTGTGCCGAGGTGTGGCTGGTGGAGATGCCACCTTAATTTCCTCTCAAGTTGTATTTCTCTCTACTAACTCAATAAGTAAGATTATTGTCGTATTTGATGTCTTTATGAATATTCTAGCTTAGCTATACAGAATTAGCGCATTCGGCTTTTGAATACGCTTATAAATATAGTAACAATTTTAAGTTTCGTTACTTATAAATTTCATTGAAATAGAGTTTACACAATGACGAATATTGTTGGCAGTCAGCCTTTCGCCTTCAAAAACATGCCCTAGGTGACCTTCGCAGTTTGCACAAACAATTTCTGTACGTCGACCGTCTGCATCTGGAATGCGTTTGATAGCTCCTTCTATCTCATCATCAAAGCTTGGCCAGCCACAATGCGATATGAACTTGTGTTCAGAAGTATAGAGCGGCGCATCACATTGACGACAAAGGTATAAACCCTTTGCCATTGTGTCTGTGTATTCCCCTGTAAACGGTCGCTCAGTGCCTTTATTGAGGATAACACTGGCCTCGGTAGGGGTTAATTTGTTGTATGGGTTGCTCATGTGAATCTATCTCTCATTCCATCATTAGAAAGTATTTAATAGCGTTTTGATTTTAATGCTAGCTAGTGGGGAATTCTTTGTGTTGTGGGGTGTCGTCACAAATGTTGTGCCATTCTGCTTTTGAGTCAACAAAAATGTGAAAAGAAGGTGTTTTATCTATTTTGGTATCAAGTGTGCCAATTCTTAAGCGAAGAATGTCTGGCATGCTTGGTCGACGACTGTATAAAGGCGAAGCGCAGCGCTGACAGAATGCACGGAAAACACCTGGTGTGGATTCATATTCGCTTACTAACTCTTGTCCTTTAAGTAGGCTAAATGCATTTTTTGGAATGCCTGCATTTACTGCGAAAGCGGCACCATTAGCCTTACGGCAATTCTGACAATGGCATTGCATGATATCACCTAGTTCGCTTTTAATTTTGTATCGAATACCACCACATAAACAGCTACCCGTTAACATAATTTATTCCTCTTTCTGATTATTCTTATGAACCTTCAATTTATCTATAAAAGACATAATATTCAAAATGTATCAGAGATATGTGCAATAAAGGTGAAGCTTGTTTCTTTTGCTATTTTTATAGAGCCGCTTTCTACTGCAAGAAGAAACTATGGCTGCCATAAAAAGCACTATAAAAGAGCGCTCTAGGTTTATCTTTATCTTAGCCTATGGTCTAATTTTTCGAGTACATTTTTATTAAAACTTTTATCTAGGTATATCTTATGCGTTTTAAATTTTCCTTTTCTTTTATTCTTCTTCCAAGCCTTGCTGTTTTGATGTCTTCAAATGCTCTAGCGATTGAGGATATCTGTACTCCAGAATTGAATTCTTATCTGGAGAAGGCCGAAAAAATAGTTGATACCAAATACATAAGCTCTAGTAAGAAAGAAATTGCTCAACAGGTCATCGATAAAGTGAAAGCAAGCCGTAATGAAACGAATGATTGTATTTTGGTGGATAAATTACTTCCGTAAAAAATTGTGCCTTAAGGCGAAAAAGTTCTGACTTCTGTTATGTTTTATAGAAAACGAGGCTTGCTTTAAAAGGAGGGGCTATCGCGTATTGCCTATTAACTAATAATAAAAGGATGAGCAAATGGAAGGTTTAGTTGCTTCTTTAGAAGTTGCAAGGTCTCTTTTAGGGGGGACCTGTGTGGGAGTCGTTTCTAATTCTGAGTCTGTTGCTTTTTCTGGTGGCATTCATGACATTTCATCTGATGAGTTAATAGGTATTTTCAAGGCCCTGTATGCCTTGCCTGCCATTCGTTGTTTGAAGGCTGAAGATCCTGCTCTGAAAGCAATTTACCCCTTAGAAGGGAAGGCTATATCTTGCTGTGTTATAGAGCCTTTAGCAGATGTTGATGCAAGCGTCATTGTGTTGAACGATCGTTCGTGTTCACTCGATCCAGAGGACTTTGATAAACATCTTGCTTCTCTGACTAGTATTATTGCTTCATTGCTTTCTTCCAAAATGGACTCTTCAGACCAGCAGTCAGACCCTGATCAAGTGAGCCATACAGACCTTCCTAGGTTGAATAATAAAATTCCGACTTACATCGCATTAGTAGATCAAGAGCTACACTATGACTTTATTAACGATGCTTATGCTCAAAAACTCTCCCTTCCCTCAAAAGATGCTGTTGGCACTCATGTCAAAGACATGATGCCTGAAGAAATTTGCAGCGCTACAGAAGATAATGTAAGGAAAGCATTATCCGGTGTTCCTGTTAAATTTGAATACGCCTTAAAGCAAGGTGATGATAGTGAGTTGAGGTTTATCAATGCCTCGTACGTTCCAAGGGTTAATGATGGAGAAGTAATGGGCTTGTATTTATGCATGCAGGATATTACTTCTCAAAAGCGAACCTTGAATACGTTAAAAAGGCTTCATGAAGTAACGGCCAATTTTGAGTTGTCGCATGATGAAAAGCTTCAAAGTATTCTACAAGTGGGTGTTGAGCAATTTTCTTTACCCATAGGTTTAATTAGCCGTATCGAAGGCGATAATTATTATGTTGAATACAGTCAAACCCCAGGTGGTGAGGTCTTACCTGGAACAAAGTTTGATTTGAATGGAACATATTGTATTCATACACTTAAGAGCGATGCTCCTACCTCGTATTTTCATACAGCCATAAGCGATATCAAAGAACATCCTTGCTATAAGAGCTTTGGATTAGAAGCTTATATAGGTGTTGTTGTATATGTGGCAGGAAAGCGCTGGGGAACGCTGAACTTTTCAAGCCCTAAGCCTAAATCACAACCTTTTGGTGATGATGACTATGAAGTAATGAAATTACTAGCACAGTGGGTTGGCAATGAGATTACTCGATATCAGGATGAACTGAATCTGAGCGTTGTGACACAACGGCAACGACTGATCCTAGAGGCAGTACATGAAGGTATTTTGGGGGTTGATATAAGTGGCAAGATTACATTTGCTAATTCGGCTGCTTGCCATATCTTAGGTTACTCTGTGAAAGAGTTAATTTCGCATGATGTGATTGAGTTGCTTTCTCATGGTGACAAAAATGGGCTGCCATTTTCTTTAGGCGAGAATCCAATACAGAATAGCTTACTGAATGGTAAAAGTTGTTCGGCCAGAGGCGAATATTTTAATAAGAAAGGCGGTTCGATTTTCGTATGTGAATACAGTTGTGTTGTCATGCGTTCTGAGTTTGGAGAAGTGGAAGGTGTCGTTATCTCTTTCCAAGATAAAACTGAGCAAATTCAAAAAGAAAAAGAGCTCGTAGAACAAAAGTCTTTGTTCGAGTCCCTATTTGTCCATGCTCCCGAAGCGATCATATTGGTTGGTAACGATCGTAAAATTAAAATGATCAACCCTGCTTTTTCTGAGTTGTTTGGTTATCAGGAAGACGATGTTATTGGTAAGAGTACGCAAATGCTCTATGCGGAAGAAAATGACTTTGTTGAAAAGGGAGTGGCTTATAATCAAATATCTCAGGATGTCTTTAACCGCTACAGAGTGAGTTACAAAAATAGTGAAGGTAATGTTTTTCATTCTGAAACTATTGGCAGCATGATTAATAACTCTGATGGGAGCTTTGGTGGTTACATTGGCCATGTAAGAGACGTTAGTGAGCGATTAGAAGTTGAGCAAAAAATGATAGACACTCATTTGCGTTTATCAATTGCGACGGATACAGCAGGCATTGGTGTATGGGAAGTGGATTTGAAAAATAATACTCTTCACTGGGATGATTGGATGTATCGTCTGTATGGCTTCAATAAAGAAGAGCGAAAGCCGCCTTATCAAGTTTGGACAGAGTGTGTTTACCCTGAAGATAGAGAACGTTTAAAAAGCGCGTTTGTGAATTTGGGGGAAGATGGTGGATATTTCATCAATAACGACAATGCGCTAGACCAATCAGATCACTTGGATACGGACTTCAAAATCATTCGTCAAGATGGCCAGCTACGCTATTTAAAATCGAATGCAACCATTATCTATGATAAAGCTGGAAGGCCTTCCCACATTGTTGGCGTTAACATGGATATTACCTCTCGAAAAGAAACCGAAGTCGTATTACGTGAAGCCAGTGATCGAGCCATTTCAGCAAGTAAAGCTAAGAGCGACTTCCTTGCCACGATGAGCCATGAAATCCGAACGCCTCTCAATGGGGTGTTGGGTATGGCGGAATTATTAGCAGATACTTCCTTAAACTCTGAGCAAAGACAAAACCTTGCAGTATTAAGAGACTCTGGAGAAAGTCTTTTAGAGCTAATTAATGGCATATTGGACTTCTCGAAAATAGAAGCAGGGCATCTTTCAATTGAAAGAGAGGATTTCAATTTAGAGAAAGTTGTTTACGATGTCGCACGCCTCTTAATGCTAAAAGCAGAAGAGAAAGACATAGATTTGCTCATCGAGTTTGATAATAGTTGTCCGCGTTTCGTTGTAGGTGATGCATTCCGGATTAAACAAGTTCTCATTAACTTAGTAAGTAATGCTATTAAGTTTACTCATACTGGCCATGTTTTAGTGTCTATCAAAGGGAGTATGGATTCCCAAGGTATTGCGACAATTAGTATGAGTGTGATTGATACTGGTGTGGGCATTGCTACAGAAATTCAGCCTCATTTATTTAATGCCTTTGTACAGGCTGACAGTTCCACAACACGTAAATTTGGTGGGACAGGGTTGGGGTTAGCGATTACAAAGCAACTGGCAGGATTAATGGGAGGGAATATTTCTTTATCTAGTGAAGAGGGCGTTGGTTCTACTTTCACTGTAACGTTATCTTTACCAGAGAGTCATGCTATTTCTAATATTGAAAAAATGGATGATGAGGTGCTGCTGGTCGCGAAAAAAACCTTGGTGATAGATGATAATGAAACTAATTTAACTATACTGAAGAACCAGCTTAAAGCTTGCGACATTCATGCTGACCTAGAAGTAGATCCGTTATATGGTCTCACTAGGATAGAGCAAGCAATTAAAATAGGCGTGCCGTATCAGATTATTGTTCTAGATTATATGATGCCTGAACTAGACGGTTTAATGCTTTCTAAACTTATTCGAAACATCAGTGTATCTAATTACAAGCCGACTATTTTAATGACCTCATCCGCTGATTCCTTGTCTCAAGATGCTTTGTCGGCTGCTGGAGTGAATGTTTGTATTCCAAAACCGATGAGTGGATCCGTTCTTAAACAAGGGCTGATTCAAGCTGTATCAGAAAATTTTCTCGGTCATCAGATTGCTTATGATAATTGGAATGAGGCGGAAACTGATGGTGAAGCACACAAGAGTAGAAAAAACACGAAGCAAGGCTTGATACTGGTTGTTGAAGACATGAAGGCTAACATGGCGGTAGCCTGTGGTATTTTGAGAAAGATGGGCTTTGATATCATTGACGCTGAAAATGGTGCCATTGGTGTCACTATGTGGAAACAACATCAGCCAGATTTGATTCTTATGGATTTGCACATGCCTGTTATGGATGGGTTGGCTGCGATGCGTAGCATTAGGCAAGCAGAAAAAAATAGCCAGAAGGTAAGAGTTCCTATTCTTGCATTGACTGCAGATGTTCAGCAAGAGGCGCTATCAGAAGTTTTTCGGGCTGGTGGCGATGGTTTGGTGCCAAAACCATTCAAACAAAAGGAATTTATTGAAATGTTGAACAAATGGCTGCCAGATAGTGAGCGAGGGTTAAATAATCTAGAGGATGAAAATGCTCCTGCAGAAAGTTCTGCTTTTGAGTCCATATCAGATGTTCTTATTGATAAGACAGTACTGAATAATTTAAAACAATTGCTGGGTAATGATTTTACTTTATCAATAGATGCTTTTTTGGGAGACGCAGAGCCAATTATGGTGTCTCTAAACGACATGTTGATTATGGATTGCGAGAATGTGGCTCAAGTGGCTCATAGTCTTAAGTCGATTAGTCAAAACGTAGGTGCTATTTCATTGTCTATGATGGCTGCTCAGCTTGAGCAAGAAACTCGTAATGGCGATGTACCTGATTTTGTACTTAAAATACAGGAGTTAATCGCTATGTATCAACAGGTAAAAAATGAGCTTCAGGGCATGATGGCGAGTTTATGAAGTATTGATGATACAAACACGGATTGTTTGCTTTTAAAATTATATTTGGGTGAATTGGGCTGTCAGATTGTAGAAGTTCAGAATGGGAAAGAAGTAATTGAACAATACATGCGTTACTCTCATGATCTTGACTTGATGTTGGTCGATGTGCCAATTCCCTAAATGAATGGTTTCGAGACAGTAAAAGCGATTCGAGAAATTCAAGAGAAAGAAAAGCAAAAAGAGTGGTTTCCCATCATATTCCTGAGTGCGAGCGCCAATGACTACGACGTAGAGCAAGGGATTCGGGTTGGTGGTGACTATCTTATAAAGTCGATTAATCAGAAAATCCTAGTGGCTAAAATGTTGGCGATGAAGCGGATTTCAGATATGAGACGTCGTTTAGTAGATAAATTCAAAGCAATCAATGATATCTATGGGTATGCTGCCGGAGGTGAAGTTTTAGCCGAGGTGGTTGATTGAATCAAGAAAAACCTAAGAGATGTGGGGTTAGCAGGCTGTTTAGGTAAGAGAGAATTTGGTGTTATTTTTTCTAATATTAGTAAAGATGAGGCTTCTGGTATTTTTGAACGTTGTCGTCATTTAGTTGAAAAAAGCCAGTTTTACATGAAGAAACAGACTCCCCAGACTTTACGATCTTTGAAGAGTACTATTTTACAGATACTGAAGTTTTAAAATATGCTGATACGGCTTTATTAGGAGACAAAGAATAAAGTGCTTGAATATCAATGAAAGTATTATGCACTTTACAGCGTATAAAAAAAGCCGAAACATGATACTTCGGCTTTTTTGTTTATTGAGGAAAGTAGAGGTTAAGCCACTTTTTGGTTTACTGTTGCTAACAAAGCTTGAATAGAGGCGGATACGATATCGTTATCTATTGCTACGCCATTGAAGCGATCACCATTGATGTTTGCTTGAACATAGGCGATAGCTTGTGAATCACTGCCCACTGTCAATGCATGCTCTTGATATTGGATAATATCAATCCGCATGTCAAAGTGTTTACCCAATGCCTCACTGAAAGCAGACAAAGCACCGTTGCCGTCACCTGAAATGCTAACGTTACCGTTATTACTGATAAGTTGAGCGTTTACTATATCAACATCGTCTTTGGTTAAGTCATATTTACCTAATTTAAATGGTGTTTCACCAGTAATGAAGCTTGTTTCGAACAGTTTCTTCATTGATTCAGCATCAACAACACCGCCATCTTCTTCAGCAAACCTTTGTACTAATGGGCTAAATTCAACTTGTAACCAACGAGGTAAAGCTAGGCCATATTCTTGCTCAAGAGTATAAGCAACACCGCCTTTTCCGGATTGACTGTTTACACGGATAACTTCTTGATAACTACGGCCAACATCACGAGGGTCGATTGGCAAGTAAGCCACATCCCAAGGTTTGTCGTCTGTTTGGTTTGCCAAACATTTTTTAATGGCGTCCTGGTGAGAGCCAGAGAAAGCAGTGAAAACCAATTCACCTGCGTATGGATGACGAGGGTGAACTTGTAGTAAGGTGCAGCTTTGAACAACACTGATTATACGGTCCATATCACCCAATGCTAATTTAGGGTCAATGCCTTGGCTGTACATATTCATAGCCATGGTCACAACATCCATATTGCCTGTGCGTTCCCCATTGCCAAGCAATGTACCTTCAATACGATCAGCACCAGCCATCAAACCAAGCTCTGCTGCTGCTACACCACAACCTCGATCGTTGTGTGTGTGCAAACTGATAATCATGCTGTCACGCTGTTTTACGTTGCGGCAGAAGTATTCAATTTGGTCAGCAAAGCGATTTGGTGTTGCGACTTCAACGGTTGCAGGCAAATTGATAATGATCTTTTTTTCTGGCGTTGGTTGCCAAACATTGGTAACAGCGTCAACGACTTCAATGGCATAATCTGTCTCAGTGCCTGTAAAACTCTCAGGCGAGTATTGGAAAACCCACTCTGTTTCAGGGTGTTTTGCAGCATGATCTTTCACGCATTGAGCGCCTTTTGCCGCAATGTCTTTGATGCCGTTTTTATCTAGGCGGAAAACTTGCTCACGCTGTGTTTTAGATGTTGAATTATAAACATGCACTATGGCTTTTTTCGCGCCTTTCAACGACTCATAAGTGCGTTCGATCAACTCTGGGCGAGCTTGAGTCAATACTTGAATGTAAACGTCGTCAGGTACTTGATCTTCTTCAATCAACCAGCGTACAAAGTCAAAATCCAATTGAGAGGCAGCAGGGAATCCGACTTCAATTTCTTTAAAACCAACATCGACAAGTAGGGCGAAAAATTGTTTCTTTTGTTCTACCGTCATTGGCTCTACTAATGCCTGATTACCATCACGTAGATCTACACTAGACCAAATCGGAGCGGCTGTGATTTCTTGGTCTGGCCAAGTGCGATTTTTAATATCGACTGATTTAAATGGCGTGTATTTAGTATGATCAAAAGATGTCATGACCTTTCCCTTATTCATTGGTAGAGCGGATAAGCTCAATTTTTTAATGTAAATGCACTTGGTTAAGTGCTTTCTTATGTCTCTATCATAACGAATTTTGTTTAGTAAAAGATTGCGTTTTTTATGAATAAATCAATATTTATGGCATTATATTGCGTGTAATCTGATTATTTTGGTTGTTAAGGTTTGTTTATATGAGTTTTGATAAAATTGATTTGAATATATTGCAAGAATTACAGCAAGATTCTAGCTTGACGAATCAGGAATTGGCAGATCGCGTAGGGCTTTCCGCCTCTCCTTGTTTGCGAAGAGTGAAGGCATTAGAGGAAAGTGGAGTAATTGACCGAAAAGTAACCATTTTAAAACGCTCTAGCTTGGGATTAAAGCTGACTGCTTTTCTTCAGATTAGTATGGATAGGCATACGCCTGATCGATTTAGTGTTTTTGAAGAAGAAGTGAATGATTTCCCTGAAGTTCGAAACTGTAACTTGGTGACGGGGCAGAATTGTGACTATTTATTGGAGGTTGTGGTGGAGGATATGGAAACTTACCATGATTTTTTATTAGGGAAACTAACACGAATCCCTGGTGTTACTGGTGTTCAGTCTAGTTTTCTGTTGCGCAGCGTAAAAGAAAGTACGGCTTTACCACTAAAGCATTTATTGTGAATTAAATGTTATACTATAACTGACTATTGAATTATGAATTTATGACCTAATAAATGGACGACCAATTGAAGAAAAGCCCCTATAAAGAGAAGCAGTATGAGTGATTTAACAATTAAGCGTCGGGTAGTGATTCCTGTGAGGGCGGGAGACGTGATGGCCGAATTTATTTCCTTTGATGGAGATGATTCTGGCAAAGAACATATAGGGATTTACTTTAAAGGTGGAGAGCCTAAAGCAGAAGATTATATTCCATTGGTACGATTGCATTCTGAATGTTTGACTGGCGATATTTTTGGTTCAGGTCGTTGTGACTGTGGTGAGCAGTTAGATGAGGCGATTGATCGCATGAATGAGGAAAGTGGCTATATTCTGTATTTGCGTCAAGAAGGCCGAGGAATTGGTTTGTACGCCAAGCTGGAAGCATATGCTCTGCAAGATCAAGGTTATGACACTTATCAAGCGAATGAAATGTTGCACTTACCTGATGATGGTCGCGATTTTGGTATTGCTGCCAAGATGCTTGAAGCGTTGGGGGTTTCTAAAGTTAGGTTATTAACTAATAATCCAGATAAAGCTCAACAGCTGACGGATAATGGTATTGACGTCGCTGAACTCGTACCCACGAAAGTGCATGTCAACCAACATAATCGTCAGTATTTAGAGACAAAAGCTAAACGTAAACTACATACTTTGAAATTTGATTAAAGCACTGAAGTTTAGTGTTTTTTGAGCAATAAAAAAGGCAATCATAAGGTTGCCTTTTTTATTGGTTTTTACGTTACCAATTTTGAACCATTCACTGAATGACCAAAAAATTACTTGGCGCTTTTCTTGGCTGACTTAACCTGCGCTTTTTTCTTTTTGCCTTTCTTCGCGCTAGGTGAGCGTGTTTTGGTTTTAGGTTCAAGACCTTCAATACGTCCAAACTTTATATTGGCTTGCATGAATCGCTGAATCTTTTCAATCATTGGAAGATCGTTAATATCAATTAAAGATATGCAGTCGCCAGGTGCGCCTTCACGAGATGCCCGGCCAGCGCGGTGAATGTAAGAGTCTGCTTTACGAGGTAGGCGCAAGTTAATCACGGTGTTGATTTCAGGCAAATCGATACCACGAGAGGCGACATCGGTAGCGACTAACACTTGTAATCGCCCGCGCTTCATTTGTTTCATGTGCTCACTGCGATCACCTTGTTTCATCTCGCCATGCAATCCATCACACATTAAGTTCATATTACGAACACGCTGTACCCACACATCCACGTGCTCACGATTGGAAACAAACAATACGGCTTGTTGTACACGTTCTTGTGTTAATAGGTGCTTTAGTACGGCTTCTTTATGTTCTTCGTTGTCTACACGATAAGCGATTTGGCGTATTTGGCTTGGGACAGTGCGAGAAGATTCACCGAGGCGAATTTGCTGTGTGTCACTGTTTAGCAAAGTACTGGCAAAACGCCCCATTTTTTCGCCTTCCAATGTGGCGGAAAACATGAGTGTTTGGTGCTCTTGTGGTAGCTCTTTTGCTAAGTGATTAATTGCATTAACAAAACCCATGTCTAGCATGCGATCTGCTTCGTCGATGACAAAGTAAGATACGTCACTTAAATCAAGCCACTGCTTTTCGTCTAGTTCTACTAATCTTCCTGGTGTTGCAACCAAGATGTCACATGGTTCACTAAGTTGCTGTTGCTGCATACCATAAGGCGTACCGCCAATAATAAGTTGTGAAGCTATACGTGTGTGTTGTGTTAGTTGCTCAACCACATTTAAAATTTGGCGAGCTAATTCACGGCTAGGCGCGAGAATAAGTACCTTTGGTGCAGTTGTGGATTGTTCATCGCGGTCAAGAATATGTTGGACTGCAGGTGCGCAGAAAGCGATGGTTTTTCCTGTTCCTGTTGGTGCCGTTGCAAGAAGGTCTGAACCATCAAGTGCAATTGGGATAGCTTGTTCTTGGATTTCTGTTGCTTCTTCAAAGCCTAAGTCGCTAATGGCTTGTTCTATGGTGAAATCCAGATCTAATTCAGCAAATGACATGTAAGTTCTCTGTAGCAGGATAAATAAAATGACTTGGTTTGTATGTCATTTCAAAAGGCTTATATTAAGTAGCTGTGAATGATACCTTGTTTTCTTTGCTTGCGAAATTGAAAGCCCATTAGAATCCATAAATCTTCATTAAGATGCAAAAGCGACATAAAATTTTTCAATTGCTTCTAGTTGTCAGTTAAATTTATTTGTATGATAAATAACTAGGCATAAGAAATTAATAAAAATAAATAGGGGATTACTCAATGAATCTTGATTTAATCAAAATGAATAGCATTGCTACTGCTATCTTAGTTAGTGGTTCCGTGTTCGCTGTAGATCGTGTTGCACCTGTTGAGTACAGCCAATATCAGCCAATTCTAGCGGAATCAAAACTGCAAGTATCCGATCCAAATGGTAAATCCGGTAATAAGAGTGAAGTAGCAACAGACAGTGATTTTACTGGTGTTGTTAATGAGCACTTTTATGTGGATAAAGCGATCGAGTCTCTTGTTTTTAATATGACAGGTTATAAAAACCGCAGCGAAGTTCGCATTCTTGATAACTTCGACACGTCTTTACCGAACACTTTCTATCATCTTACTGCTGACTTGATGCCAATCAATCCTCGCGAGTCTGTAAAAAATAGTGAATCTAAAAATGATGCTATGACATTCTTGCAAGTTCATAATAGTGGTAATGGTGAAAGCACCCGCGGTACGAGTGGTGAAGGTTATATCCCTCATCCACTAATGCGTGTTGTTTATGAAGCTGAGCGTAGTGGTAAAAAAGATCATTATTGGGCAATCATCAAAAATAATGCTGTTAACTGTGGCTCTAAGAGTGGTAACAAAGGAACGACTGAATGTAAGAATGCTTACATCAAATTGGATTTGGGGCCGGTTGATCCTAAAGCGCCAACGCATTTTGATATCGTAGTTGGTAATTCTAAAATGCTTATAAATGTGAATGGTGAAACAAAAGTTGATCATGACATTAGCTACTGGAAGCATTTGCACAGCTACTTCAAAGCAGGTGTGTATAACCAATTCAAAAACGGTACTAGTGAAGTTCACTTCAAGTCTCTTGAGTACAAAATCGAGAACAAATAGTTAGTGTTTTAAGCTTAAGGAAGGTGCGAATAAGTCTTCTGAAAGACCCGAAGGGCGTGGGCTAAACGCTTTTTATTCTTTGTTAAGCTTCTTGCCAATATGTTCATATTGGACTGCGAAGCTTGCCTCGAATAATAAAGGTTTTTCCATACGCTGAAGCCAGTGGACTTGTTCGTACCTTCCTTAAGTAATGGCTACTTTCATGTTGCATGAAAGTAGCCATTTTCTTTTGTAGCCTTTTTGATCTTCTTTTCTTTATTTGCTCATGCTTTCAGGTGTTGATGTTAGACCCTCTCTAAGCTTTGCTCTAAAATACCTTGAAATAATTTAATAAGAAGATGCGCTATGTTGCTATCAGATGAGTTAGTCATTGCTCAAACCACGAGTTGGGTTAAAGATTTTATTGTGGCGTTGAATGTTTGCCCATTTGCCAAGCGCGAAGTAGAAAAGGAAAGGGTTCGTTTTATTGTACTTCGCTCTAAAAAAGTGGAAGTGGCTTTAGAGGAGTTAATGGCAGAAGTTCAATGGCTGGATGAGCATCCTGAAACGGAAACTACCTTATTGATTTTTCCTACTTTATTTAAAGGGTTTCATCGCTACTTGGATTTTGTCGAGACAGCGGAAGATTTGATGTTTGATCAAGGTTGTGAAGGTGTTTATCAGCTTGCTACTTTTCACCCTGATTATTGTTTTTCTGGTGCTGAGCCAGACGATGTATCGAATTATACAAATCGCTCGCCTTATCCTATGCTACATCTATTAAGAGAAAATAGCTTAGATAAAGCGATTGAGTTTTATGGTGATACCTCTGAAATCCCAAATCAAAATATTGATAAAATGGAATCCCTTGGCAAAGCTAAACTAGATGACATGTTTGCGAATTGTATGAAAGCGAATGATGACTGATTTTAGAATCTAAAAGCGTTCCTGTTGCGCTTACTTGTGAAGTGCGTATAGTGCGAAAAAAATATTTGCCGGAGAAATTATGGCCACACAAATTGGGCGCTTAAATACATTAAGAGTTATTAAAGAGAAAGATTTCGGTGTTTATTTGGATGCAGAAGAGTTGGGTGAAATTCTATTGCCAAAACGCTATGTTCCTAAAGACCTTATGGTAGACCAAGAAATTGAAGTGTTTGTTTACCTAGATTCAGATGACAAGCTTATTACAACAACCGATTTTCCTAAGGCGCAGGTTGGTGAGTTTGCAGCGTTGACAGCTATTGCCGTGAATCAAGTTGGCGCATTTTTCGATTGGGGTTTACCTAAAGATTTGCTTGTGCCTTTTAGTCAGCAAAAAAATCGAGTAGAAGAGGGCGAAACGCATTTGCTTTTTATCTATTTGGATAATATTACCAACCGAATTGTTGCAACGACAAAGGTCGATGCACTACTAAATAGAGAAGAAGCGCCTTATCGTGTAGGCGATAAAGTGTCTATTGTGATTGGTGATAAAACCAATATCGGTTTCAAGTGTGTGATCGATAATCGATTCTGGGGTGTTCTGTTTTTTGAGGATGCTTTTAGACAGTTGCGAAAAGGTGAGAAAACCACTGGCTTTATTAAGCAAATGCGCGAAGATGGCAAGATAGATTTGAGTCTTCAGGAAGTAGGCTATAAAAAAGTTCGAAACATTCTTGATGATGTTCTGGATTATCTTGATGCGCAGGGTGGGGAATCACCTTTAACAGATAAAGCTTCACCAGAAGCCATTTATGCCGTATTTAAAGTCAGTAAAGCAACATACAAAAAAGCTTTGGGTGCACTTTATAAAGATAAGAAAATTTTGTTAACAAAAGAAAAAGTAACTAAACTCTAATTTAGCCAATTTTTTGGTTCTATTGAAGATACTTTTGTTTGTTAGTGAGAGGCTACTAAGTAAGACTTAGTAGCTTTTTTTTGCTTTCTTCGCGCAGTTCTGGGAAGGCAATACCGTTGTAGAGTAGCTTTTGGATGGGGAGCTCAATGGGGCTGTTTTTGATTAAAAAACCAGAAATAAATTCATTTTCCGTCGGGCGATTCTGCCTTATATCTTCATACATTGAAGAGCGGTTGAGTCGAGTTAGTTGGGCGATGGTATTGACTCGACTCTTTAGGTTATCAGAAGTTAAGTGTTGACTTTGTTCTACATAATCAAATTTGGAGTGAGAGAAAACACCAGCCAGTTCGTCAGTTATTGCTTCAAGCAAAGGCTTATATTCTTCGTTTAAAATGTCGCCGTTATGCATTGAAAAGAGTGCAGTCATAGGGTTGATGGTGGCATTGACTGCGAGTTTTTCGATAATTTTTTGGTGTATGTTAGCGACAGTCAAATGACTCAAAGGGAATATGCGCGCAGGGGATGTAGGTGTCCATTGGCCAAAGTAAGTGTCTCCAAGACCAGTGTGTTTTACGTGATTGGAATCTAGCTTTAAAACGCCTTCACTTGTTACGCCGGCCCATAAAGTTTGATTGTCCGATAAAGTGTTTTGTAGTTCGTCTTGAGCGCCTATGCCGTTACATAGGCAGGCAATGTCGGCGTCTTCTGATACTTTTGATGCGATTTGTAAGAAAGCATTTTTTAAATCGAAGGACTTAGTGCACAGCATGACTTTGTTGTAGTTTTCGATGTTGTCTTGTTCTAAAAGTTTTTGGGCGGTAAAGCTTTTGATCTTATGCTCGGACCTAATGTTTTTATTTTGCTCCGTGGTATCCGATATGGAATCTAATGTGATTTTTTTTCCTGGGTTTTCTGAACGGTATACGAGGTGTACTTTGTGACCGAGTACTTGTAGCTTACAGGCCCAGAAAAGGCCTATAGCACCGGCACCTACGATAAGCCAAGGTGTATTCTTCATAATAGGTTCCATTAGGTATTTTGTTTCAATCCCTGCTATTATCGCTCCAAAAATACATGATTGGAAATGCAAAGGAGTAAAAAAATGCCATCATTTGATGTCGTCTCTGAGCTAGATTGGCACGAAGTCACCAATGCGGTTGATCAAGCCAATAGAGAAATTACAACACGTTATGATTTCAAAGGTGTTAAGGCAAGTTACGAAGTTAAAGACAAATCAAGTGTCGTAATGGAAGCAGAGGCTGAGCCTCAACTTCGTCAAATGTCTGACATTTTAAATCAAAAGCTGGTTAAGCGTGGTATAGATTTAAAAAGCTTAGAAAAAGAAGCCATAGAAAAAGGCAACATGAGTGCCTCTCAAGCAGTAAGAATGAAAGAGGGTCTTGAGACAGATGAAGCCAAAAAAATCGTCAAAATGATCAAAGAGAGCAAAATTAAAGTCCAGGCTCAAATTCAAGGCGATCAACTTCGTGTGACCGGAAAAAAACGTGATGACTTGCAACAAGTTATGGCGTTGCTGCGTGGCGCAGATCTTGCTCAGCCAGTACAATTTACCAACTTTAGAGATTAATTTCTAAGTTCTTATTACGAAAGGAGAGCTGTGGCTGGCTCTCCTTTTATCATTTTTCCTTTTATTTGCAGTTGGTCAATTCATTGATCATTAGTTTGTTTCCAACTATTACCCAACCTTCGTCTTCAAGCTTTGTGCGCTGCCTCAAGTGAGCGTCAGTGTTCTCTGCAAAGCTAATTTTCCCTTGAGAATTAACTACTCGAAACCAAGGTAGCTTAGTGTCCTTGGGTAAAAGTTTCATTAATCTGCCAACTTGTCTTGCATAGCCAGGAAAACCTGCTTGTTTAGCAAGTTCACCGTAGCTGATGTATTCTCCTGAGGGGATTTCACTCAAAATAAGCAGTACTTGAGATTTAAAATGCTCCATTGCTTGATTAGTCACTAGTTTGCCCATAGATAGAAGTTGATTGTTGGATTTAAGCATAAAACAAAGAAGGTTTTCATGAGATTTGCTTTATTAATATTTATTTTGGTTCCCATCGTCGAAATGACTGTCTTAATTCAAGTTGGTAGTGAAATAGGTGCGTTGGCAACAATTGGTTTGGTGTTTCTTACCGCTATTTTGGGTGTGACTCTGATCCGTAAGCAGGGTTTAGAAACCTCTTTAAAAGCTCAAGAGAAAATGCGCCGTGGTGAATTGCCCGCATCAGAAGTCGCAGAAGGCCTAATGCTTATTTTTGCCGGTTTGTGTTTATTAATTCCTGGTTTTGTTACTGATGCAATGGGGGCTGTGTTACTGGTGCCGCCATTGAGAAAACTGTTTGCTGCTGGACTTATTGTAAAGTTCATTAGTTCCATGATGGCGAAAAGTACTCAATGGCGAGGTGGTCAGGCTTATTCATCCGAAGAAAATGGCGAAATCATTGAGGGTGAATATGTGAATGAGGAAAATGATTTAATAGATAAAAAATAATTTTAATTTAGAGGGTTGAATTCTAAATTACTAACCGTATATAAAAGCTCGATAGAGATTCTTGCTTGTAAGCGAGATAAGTCCTGCCAGGGGATTCCTGGTATTGTTTTAAATTGGAGAAAATGATTGATGAATATTCGTCCTTTGCACGATCGTGTCGTTGTTCGCCGTAAAGAAGAAGAGACAACAACCGCATCTGGTATCGTTCTACCTGGATCTGCAACAGAAAAACCTACGCAAGGCGAGGTTTTGGCTGTAGGCACTGGTCGTATTCAATCCAACGGTGATGTAAGAGCGCTTGCTGTTAACGTTGGTGACACTGTGTTGTTTGGTCAATACTCTGGTCAAACAGTGAAGATCAATGGTGAAGAACTACTTATTATGAAAGAAGAAGAAATCTACGGCATTGTTGAAGCCTAGTTTCTCTTTGTAGTTTATATTCGATTTGTAACATTTAAAACAGTTTAAAGGTATTACAGAATGTCAGCTAAAGAAGTTAAATTCGGAGACAGCGCTCGTCAACAAATGTTGAAAGGTGTAAACGTTCTTGCAGACGCCGTTAAGGTGACTCTTGGGCCTAAAGGTCGTAATGTTGTTATTGAAAAGTCTTTTGGCTCACCGCTTGTGACAAAAGACGGCGTAACCGTAGCGAAAGAAATCGAACTAGAAAATAAGTTCGAAAACATGGGTGCTCAAATGGTTAAAGAAGTTGCATCACAAGCAAATGATGTGGCAGGTGATGGTACAACAACAGCGACTGTTTTGGCTCAAGCGCTAGTAACGGAAGGTCTTAAGTCTGTTGCTGCAGGCCGTAACCCAATGGATCTTAAACGTGGTATCGACAAGGCGGCTGAAGCGGTTGTAAAGGAAATTGCCACATTGTCTACACCTTGTGCAGATACAAAAGCAGTTGAGCAAGTTGGTACTATTTCAGCTAACTCTGATGCATCTGTTGGTAAGATCATTGCAGAGGCAATGGAACGCGTTGGTAAAGAAGGTGTTATTACTGTTGAAGAAGGTTCTGGCTTCGATGACGAACTTGCAGTGGTTGAAGGTATGCAGTTTGATCGCGGCTACCTATCTCCTTACTTCATCAACAACCAAGAAACTATGAGTGCGGAATTAGAAAATCCATTCATCCTTTTGGTTGATAAGAAAATCTCTAACATCCGTGATCTGCTACCAGTATTGGAAGGTGTTGCAAAGGCATCTCGCCCATTGCTGATCATCGCTGAAGATGTTGAAGGTGAAGCATTGGCGACCTTGGTTGTTAACAGTATGCGCGGGATTGTTAAAGTTGCAGCGGCTAAAGCGCCTGGCTTTGGTGATCGTCGTAAAGCAATGTTAGAAGATATTGCAATTCTAACAGGTGCAACGGTTGTTTCTGAAGAAGTGGGTATGACGCTTGAAGGTACTACTCTTGAGCAACTGGGTACGGCTAAGCGTGTTACTTTGACAAAAGAAAGTACAACGATTGTTGATGGTGCTGGTGTTGAGTCAAGCATCAAAGGTCGTGTTGAGCAAATTCGTGCAGAAATTGCGAACTCTTCTTCTGAATACGATAAAGAAAAACTTCAAGAGCGCGTAGCTAAGTTAGCCGGTGGAGTTGCAGTTATCAAGATTGGTGCGGCAACTGAAGTAGCAATGAAAGAGAAAAAAGCTCGTGTAGACGACGCTCTTCATGCTACTCGTGCAGCGGTTGAAGAAGGTGTTGTTGCTGGTGGTGGTGTTGCACTTGTTCGCGCTTTGACAAAAGTTATCGACCTGCAAGGTGATAACGAAGATCAAAATGTTGGTATTGCTCTTGCTCTACGTGCGATGGAAGCGCCAATGCGTCAAATCGTAACTAATGCAGGTGATGAAGCCTCTGTTATTGTCGATAAGGTTAAGCAGGGCGAAGGTAACTATGGTTACAACGCTGCGACTGGCGAATATGGCGATATGTTGGAAATGGGTATTCTAGATCCAGCAAAAGTTACACGTTCTGCGCTTCAAGCGGCGGCTTCTGTTGCAGGTCTAATGATCACAACTGAAGCAATGATTGCTGAACTGCCGAAAGAAGAAGCTGCTAGCATGCCTGATATGGGCGGCATGGGCGGCATGGGTGGCATGGGCGGGATGATGTGATCCCTCTTTAACCCAGAACTACTTAAGAAAGCCTCGCGTAAGCGGGGCTTTTTTTGTTTTGCTTTATTTTCATTAACTGCATGAAATAAAAGAAAATTATAGTTATTTGGGTGTGTTTTTTGTAATCTATAGGCTTTAATGAGATCCATTCTTCTTTAGGTGTTTTTTGATGGGGCGCGTGTCGCAAGAGATTTTATTGGAACTGCTAGAGGCTAGACGCTTTGGTGTCGAGTATCAGCCTATTGTTGAGCTAAAAACAGGCGATATTTTTGCTTATGAGGCTTTGTCACGATTTAAAGACTCTAATGGAGAGTTTATTCGTCCTGATTATGTGTATGCTTCTTTGCATGATAGCCCGTTATCTTTGTTTCAAGTTGAGCTTGCTCAGAAAAAAATCCAATTTGATTATTTATCAAGGCAGCAGAAAATTTTTGTTAATCTTGATCAGGATGCATTTTATGCTTCAGGTCAAAAAGAAGAAGATAATCCTTTTATTAAATTGATCGAGCAGACAGGCCGAGAGAGGGTTGTGGTTGAACTTATTGAAAACTCAGAGATGAGTGACGCTATTATGAGTTTATCTATGATTGAGGTATTCGATAAGTTACAGATAAAAACTGCGTTAGATGATTTGTGTAATCCTAAGTCAATGTTGTCTGTTTCTGTGTTGCAATTAGTGGAATGGATTAAGTTGGATCGGTATGTTTTGAAAAAGCGTGCAGATGTTAATTTCATGGTGTTTGTTTCTAAGATAATAGATTTCGCTCATGTGACTGGGAAAAAGGTGGTCTTAGAAGGAATAGAGAGTGAGGAAGATGTGTTTTTTGCTCGGTCTATAGGTGCAGATTTTGTTCAGGGCTTTTATTATCGTGATCGTTTTTTGAATTATTAATGGGCTTCCTAACCATTAAAAATGATTTTTTAGTGATTCACCTTACTATAGTGCAAACCATTGATTCTAAAGCTATTGATAAATGCTTACCTGTGTAAGATACTTGTTAATATATTCGCGTCCATATTTTGTAAATAAAGGGAAGATTATGCTCAGAAAAACCCTCATTAGTATTGCTGTTTCAGGAGCTTTGTATGTTTCTAACAGTTACGCATTGGAGTTGGGTGAGTTAACCTCTCAATCAAATTTGGATGAACCTTATCGTGGTCGAATTGAACTTTCTGATGTCGGCGCTTTAACAAGTGAAGATATTCTGATTCGTTTAGGTAGTGAGAGTGAATTCCGTCAAGCAGGGTTTGCTCCGACAAGAGTGCTATCTCAATTGAGTTTTGAAGTGGCTCGTGAAAATGGAGAGTTAGTCGTTGAGGTTTCTTCGGAAACACCATTGGATGCAGATGAGCTGCACTTTATTTTGGCTGCACGTTGGCCAAGTGGGCAAGTCGTTAGAGAGTACCAAACACCACTCAATCAGTCTGCTCTAGTTGAAAAATCACAAGAAGAAGTGATTCAGGTGGCACCAGTTTCTGGCTCAAGTGTTACAGAAAAAGCTCCTGTAACAGGGTCTGTTTTCCGAGATGCTATAGTTGAAGCAGAGAAGTTATCTCCAGCAAGACAATTAGACGTTGTAAAAGGAAACACACTTTGGTCTATTGCTGACCAAAACCGTCCTACCAATCAATTAACCATCTATCAAACAATGATGGCGATTCAAGCCCTCAATAAAGATGCGTTTTATTCAGAAAATATTAACCTTTTAAAAGAAGGCGCTATTTTAAGGCTTCCAACACAGGATCAAATAGCGCTCTTTAATAAAACCATTTCACAAGAAGAATTTCAGCGTCAACATGATGCTTGGATGGCTTTGAAATCCTCTAATGGTGTTGGTGGTGTTGAGCAGGCTCAACTTAATACGCAAGCGAATGCAAAAGATGCAGCGACAACAGCGGAAGTATCCGAAGATAAACTGACCTTATCTTCAGGGCAAAGTTTGTTGTCGGAAACCACTGCGAGTTCCAATACTGGTGAAGCTAATAATGCCACAATCAATTCATTGCAAACTGAGCTTTCAGCTTCTCAAGAATTATTAGATAAAGAGCAACGAGAGAAAGGTGAGCTTTCTAGTCAGTTAGGCGAATTAAATGAACAACTAGCAACCTTGGAGCGGTTGATTACTCTAAAAGATAAACAGCTAGCTGATTTACAGCAACAATTCGCTAGTGCTCAACAGGCGTTACAAGAGCAGAAAAATACGGTTGATCAATTATTAGAAGCAGACCAAATACGCCGTGAAAAAGAGCAAGCGGAGGCTGATTCTTTAGTTAATAGAATATTCGGCAACCCTATCATTGTGTCAATTGGCGCTGTAGTTTTGTTGCTCTTTGGATTTTTAATCGGCTTGATCATGCGTCGCTCAGGTAAAGTGGTAGGTGAGTCTACTGCTACACAAAAAGATGAGTTTGATCTTTCTGCTGCGGCTGCTTCCGCAGCTGTAGCTGCACCAGTGATCTCAGATCAAGTTGTTGACACAGCAGATTCAGAAGAGGACGTGGAAGAGGAAGACCCATTCGCTTTTGATTTTGATGTGGCTGATGAAGAAGATGATATCGACCACTTTGATTCTTTTGATGAAGGTTTTTCTTCTACAGATGAATCTGAGCTAGTTGATAATGAAGATACAGATTTCTCAGAAGACCCAGAGACTGAATTAGAAAGTGCTACAGAGGAAGAAGAAACAGATGAAGATGTGTTTGCCGCTTTTGAGCAGACTGATGACTTACCTGAACCATCGATAGACCTTAATGAAGAAAATGATTTAGAAGAGTTTGCTGCTGATATTCCTACTATGGAGCTTGAAGATGTTGATGCTTTAACAGATTCTGATGATATAAATAGTGAAGAAGAGTCTTTTGTTTCTAATTTGTTGGATGATTCCGAGCAAGAAGATGTTGATGAGTCTGCAATTTTTAGTGGTATGTCTAATGACTCTTTAGCTAATTCTATTGAGGAGACTCTCGCTGAAAATCAATCAGCTGATGATGAAGCTGAAATGCCTGCCTTTGGTGAAGCTGAAGCGGCGGAAGATAAAGAAGTCAGTGATGATGAAGAGGAATTTGACTTCTTTGATGCCAGTGGTGATGAAGTGGCAACTAAATTGGATTTAGCTCGAGCTTATATGGATATGGGAGATGAAGAGGGCGCGCGCGTCATCTTAGAAGATGTTGTCGAATCTGGTAATGAAAAACAAATTGCTGAAGCACAAAATATGATGGAGCGAATGTTCCCAAGTGACTAAAAAAGTTGTACTCGTTGTTGAATATAATGGCTCGTCCTACAAGGGCTGGCAGGCGCAAAAATTTGGTGTTCCAAGTGTTCAAGAAAATTTAGAAAAAGCATTGGCGGTTATCACAAATCATCCAGTCAAAGTGATTTGTGCTGGCCGTACTGATTCTGGTGTTCATGCAAGTGCTCAAGTGGTTCATTTTGAAACAGATGTAGAGCGAAGTGAGCGAGCATGGACGTTAGGGGTTAATACTTACCTTCCATCCGATATTTCCATAGTTGCTGCTCGTAATGTCTCAGATGATTTTCATGCTCGCTTTAGTGCTGTGAGCAGGCGTTATCGATATGTTATTTATTCCTCAGATCTTCGTCCTGCGATTCTTGCAAAAGGAGTGACTTGGACTTATAAAAAGCTTGATGCCGATGCGATGAAAGAAGCGGCTAAAGTGTTTTTGGGGACTCATGATTTCACCTCTTTTCGTGCTGTAGGATGTCAGGCTAATACGCCAATTAGAACGGTATTAAACTTTAATGTTCAGAAATTAGGACAGTACATTGTTTTAGATGTTCGAGCTAATGCCTTCTTGCATCATATGATTAGAAATTTTGCTGGTGTGCTCATGACGATTGGTGCAGGAGAGAAGCCTGTATCTTGGGCGAAAGACGTTTTAGAAGCAAAGGATCGATGTCAAGGAGGGATTACTGCACCACCAGATGGGCTTTATTTTGTTGATGCACAATACCCAGAATCCTTTAATGTGCCGACAGCCCCTCTAGGGCCTCATTTTTTGCCTTACATAGAAGAGCCATCTTATGACTTGCCGCGTTAAAATTTGTGGTATTACAAATATAGAGGATGCGCTAATGGCGTGTCGACATGGTGCTGACGCCTTGGGCTTTGTGTTTTATGAAAAGAGCCCTAGATATGTTACCCCTGATGTGGCGAACGCCATAGTTTCACAGTTACCTCCCTTTGTTACTCCTGTTGCATTATTTGTTGATGCAGATGTCTCCATTATTGATTCTGTTGTAGGTAAAAACTCTCGTTGGGTTATTCAGTTTCATGGCTTCGAAAATGAGGTAGAATGCGCTTCGTATAATCGCCCTTACATGAAAGCTTTGCGAGTAAAGGAAGGTGATGACATTGCCGCGTTGGTTGATCAGTATTCAACGGCAACGGCTATATTGTTGGATGCCTATAAGCCAGGCGTTCCAGGTGGTACGGGGGAGCAGTTTGATTGGACTTTAATTCCAGAAGAGTTGTCGAAGCCAATAGTCTTAGCTGGCGGTTTAACTCCGGAAAATGTTGCCGAAGCGGTGGAACGGGTTTCACCTTACGCTGTTGATGTAAGTGGTGGTGTAGAGTTATCTAAAGGCATCAAAAGCGAAAGCAAGGTTCAAAAATTTATTAGTGGAGCAAAATGTGGATAACAAAGATATTAATCTAGATTTACCCGATTCTCATGGTCGCTTTGGTGCGTATGGTGGGGTATTTGTATCCGAAACCCTTATGTCTGCATTGGATGATCTTGCGAAAATGTATGATCGTTTATCTAAAGACGCTGAGTTTCAAGCAGCGTTTGATTATGATTTAGCACACTATGTAGGCCGTCCATCACCACTGTATTTTGCGGAACGTCTGACAGAAAAAGCAGGCGGAGCAAAAATTTATCTAAAACGTGAGGATTTAAATCACACAGGCGCTCATAAAATAAACAACACAATTGGTCAGGCGTTATTGGCCAAGCATATGGGTAAGCCAAATATTATTGCCGAAACTGGCGCTGGTCAGCATGGTGTTGCATCTGCAACTGTTGCTGCACGTTTAGGTTTAAAGTGTAAGGTTTTCATGGGTGCTGAAGACGTCCGCCGACAATCTTTAAATGTTTATCGAATGAAATTACTTGGCGCGGAAGTAGTGTCTGTTGAGTCGGGTACAAAAACACTCAAAGATGCATTAAATGAAGCTATGCGTTATTGGGTAGGCAATGTAGATGACACTTTCTATATCATCGGCACTGCGGCAGGTCCTCATCCTTATCCTAAATTAGTTAGAGATTTTCAGGCTGTTATTGGGCGCGAGATAAAAGCTCAGTGTATGGCCCATGAAGGTCGATTGCCTGATGCTGTTGTGGCTTGCGTCGGCGGTGGCTCAAATGCAATTGGTATGTTTCATCCTTTTATCGAAGATGAAAATGTGGTGATGTACGGTGTTGAAGCCGGTGGTGATGGCATTGAAACTGGCCGACATGCTGCGCCTTTAAGTGCAGGGCGTCCAGGTGTATTGCATGGTAACCGAACTTATGTGATGGCAGACGATGATGGTCAAATCATAGGAACGCACTCTATTTCTGCTGGCTTGGATTACCCGGGTGTTGGTCCTGAGCATGCTTGGTTGAAAGATATCGGTCGTGCAAATTATGTGGCGATCAATGACGATGAGGCAATGGAGGGCTTCCGCGATTTAACTCGTTTAGAAGGAATTATGCCGGCCTTGGAATCAAGTCATGCAGTTGCTTACGGTATGAAATTGGCTGCGACGATGGAAAAAGATCAAATTGTTGTGATTAACCTTTCTGGTCGTGGTGATAAGGATATTCTTACTGTTGCAGAATTAGATGGGATAGAAGTATGAGCCGCATAAAACAATGTTTTGAAAATTTAAAGAAGTCTGGTAAAAAAGCGCTGATTCCGTATATTACCGCAGGAGATCCAGCACCGGGTTATACTGTTTCAATGATGCATTCTTTAGTGGCATCCGGTGCTGACGTGATTGAAATCGGAATGCCGTTTTCAGATCCAATGGCAGATGGTCCAGTTATCCAATTGGCGTGTGAACGTAGCTTAGCTGCTGGCACAAGTGTTAAGAAAGTTTTACAGGTCATTGCGGAATTTCGTGAGACAGATAAAGACACGCCAATTGTATTGATGGGTTATTTGAATCCAATAGAGTTTTTTGGATATCAAGCATTTGCCGATGCAGCAAATAAAGCTGGTGTTGATGGCATTTTATTAGTTGATCTGACTCCAGAAGAGGCGACAGATGTAGTAGAATGCTTCCAGCAGAATGAAATTGATCTGATTTATTTGTTATCACCTACAACGACACCTGAGCGCGCTAAGAAAATTTGTGATCTGGCGTCAGGTTATGTGTATTACGTTTCTGTTAAAGGTGTAACGGGTTCCGCCGAATTAGATGTCGATAGTGTCAAAGATCATGTTGATTCATTGCGCGCCGTAACTGATTTGCCGATTGGTGTTGGTTTCGGAATTCGAGATGCTAAAACAGCTGCTGCGGTTAGTAAGTGTGCTGATGGCGTTATTGTTGGTAGTGTTTTAGTAAATGCTATTGCGGAAAATAAAGACAGAGAAAAAGAATACATAGCTGACGCTTTAGGTGCTATTTTGACACCAATGCGTATTGAAATGGACGCTTAAGCGGCAGCAAACAAGTAATGTGGAGAAAAAAATGAGTAGTTGGCTAGATAAGTTTGTACCTTCCATTGTGCGCAGTGAATCGAAACGCGGCACATCAGGTTCTGTTCCTGAAGGTTTATGGAAGAAATGCCCAAAATGCGAAAACGTATTGTACCGCCCAGAATTAGAGAAGAATTTGGATGTTTGTCCTAAGTGTGAGCATCACCTTCGTGTTAGTGCTCGACGTCGTCTAGATATCTTCTTGGATAAAGAAGGCCGCTATGAAATCGCAGCGGATCTTGAGCCTGAAGATAAATTGAAGTTTAAAGATTCAAAACGTTATAAAGACCGTCTTGTTGATGCTCAAAAGAAAACAGGCGAAAAAGACGCATTGATCGCTATGCAGGGTGCACTAAATGGTATGCCTGTTGTTGCTGTTGCTTTTGAATTTAATTTCTTAGGCGGCTCTATGGGGGCGATTGTTGGCGAACGTTTCATTCAAGCTGTGAATGTTTGTTTAGAAAAACGAATCCCTCTAATTTGCTTCTCTGCAAGTGGTGGTGCTCGTATGCAAGAGGCATTGATTTCTTTGATGCAAATGGCGAAAACCAGTGCCGGTTTAGAACGCATGAAGCAAGAAGGTATTCCTTATATCTCTGTTATGACAGATCCAGTATTTGGTGGTGTGTCCGCTTCTTTGGCTATGTTGGGTGATTTGAATGTGGCTGAGCCAAATGCTTTGATTGGCTTCGCTGGCCCTCGTGTTATCGAACAAACAGTTCGTGAAAAACTACCAGAAGGTTTTCAGCGTAGTGAGTTCTTATTAGATAAGGGCGCATTGGATATGATCATTAAACGTTCAGAAATGCGTGATCGTTTACATAACATCCTATCGATATTGACGAACAAGGTTGCTTAATTAAATGACTCAAAGGTCATTATCAAGCTGGCTTTCATATATTGAAAGTCAGCACCCCTCTGAAATAGAGTTAGGTCTGGATAGAGGGAATGAGGTTTTATCTCGTCTAAACCTTTCTCGTCCAAAGTGCAAAGTTATTACTGTAGCTGGCACCAATGGCAAAGGCTCAACTTGTGCCATGTTAACTCAGTACTTTTGTTCCCAAAAATATTCTGTCGGTACCTATACCTCTCCTCATTTTATAGCCTTTAATGAACGAATTGCTTTAAACAATTCACCTTGTGAAGACGATCTGATATGTCAGGCATTTGAAGTGATCGAAGCAGCAAGAGGAGACATTCCTTTAACTTACTTTGAATTTAGTACTCTAGCCGCTTTATGGGTGTTCGATCAGTCTGAATTAGATTACTGGGTGCTAGAAGTAGGATTAGGTGGAAGATTGGATTCCGTCAATATGATAGACACAGATGTGGCTGTTATTACGTCTATTTCTTTGGACCATACGGATTGGTTGGGGAGTGACCTTGATGTTATTGCTCATGAAAAAGCAGGCATCGCTAGAAAAGACAAGTTATTGATTAGTGGTGTAGTAATTCCGCCAAAATCCATTGCGAAAACCGCTTTACAAGTAGGTGCTGATTTACGACAAAAAGGTCAGGACTTTCACTTCCTAGCCAGCGAATCAAGCTGGTCATGGAGTGGCTCTGGTTTGCAATATACAGATTTACCTATTCCTTCGCTTCCTTTACAAAATGCCGCTACCGTTGTTGCTATATTAGTCTTTATGGGAATGGAACCTTCCCCAGACGATCTTATTGCGCTTTTTACAACAGTACAGCTGACAGGGCGCTTTCAAAAAGTAGCAAGTTCTCCAGATGTCTTTATTGATGTTGCTCATAATCCGGAAGCCGCCATTGAGCTTGCTCAGAGAATAAAACAATTTCCTAAGCCTCCGATTGCTGTTTGTGGCATGCTAAAAGATAAAGATATCTCAAGTGTCATAAAGCATTTATCAAGTAGCTTTTCGAGTTGGTTTTGTTGTGATTTAGAAGGTCCAAGAGGGTCTAAAGGTAAGGAGCTTGCTGATCAAGTAATTATTAGCGACTCTAATCTTGAGTTTCATGTTAAAGCTTCCCCTTCGGTTGCTGAGGCGTTTGATTCAGCCATTGCTAAAGCAAAATTAGAAGAACGTTCCGTCGTTGTATTTGGCTCCTTTATAACCGTCTCAGATTATTTGGCTATTGGCCAATCAAAAGAGTGATTTATGATTGATAGAACCATAACCTACAGACTTATTGGCGCCAGTATTATGGTGCTTTCAGCTGCGATTATTTTGCCTCTGATTTTAGATGGAGAGCGTCCACCTGAGTTAGATGTTCAGGTTCAAGTAAGTGAGCCGCCAGAGCTTCCTACGTTAAAAATTGCCCCTGTTCAACCTGTAGATACCTTACCGATTGAATCATCCGAAGATCAGAAAGAGCCTCAAGAAATTAGCCTTATTCCTGTTCCGAAAGCAGCGCAAGATGTGGATGAACCAATAAAACAAGCTGCGCCTAAAACTTCAAAAAAGGTTGTTGTAGAAAAGCCAGCACCTAAAGTGGTCGCGGATCGTTGGGTTGTGCAGATTGCTAGTTTTAAGAGCAAAGATAACGCGACTCGTTTGGTTGAAAAGCTCAAGCTGGCAAATTATGACGCTTACAGCACAACGACAAATAATTTGTATAAGGTGTTTGTCGGACCAGAGTTTAAAAGAGAGACATCAGAAAAGATTAGAAACGAGATCAAAAGCAAATTCAGCTTGTCTGGTATCGTCGTAAAATTCTCTACGAATTAAACAAGCTTTTAGTTTTCAGTATTTGGAATATATTGCTGTTCTGTTAAACTCCGCAGCGATTTTTAGAGGTATTCATGGAACAAGTAAACTCGATGTCGACATTGGATTGGCTAATCGTTGCAGTGGTGGTTCTTTCTACTTTACTTAGCTTAAAAAGAGGGTTTGTGAAGGAGGTTTTATCTCTTCTGACTTGGGTTGTTGCCTTTGTGGTGGCAATCAAATTCTCTGATCAAATGCAGGCTTTACTGGTTGATCAAGTGCAAGATGACCGCATTCGTTATATCGTTTCGTTTGTTTCTTTGTTTATTGCTTCATTGATTTCTGGTGTATTAGTAAGCTTTTTACTCAGTTCGCTGATACAAGTGACCGGCTTGTCTAGTACAGACAGGGTTTTGGGCATGCTATTTGGTTTTGCTCGAGGGAGCTTAATTGTTGTTGCTTTTGTGTCTTTGCTCAGTTTGAGTCCAGCGATAGAACAAGCAGAATTTTGGAAATCGTCGCAGTTGATTCCTCAATTGGGACAGTTGAATGAATGGACACGTGAAATGTTAGGCAAGAGCTCGGATTTTATGGATTCGACTCTCATGGACCGTGTTCTTGGTAGTTAGTTGCTTTAGTAGCAATAAAATAAGTTAAGATTTCTTACGGTGTTTGCCGTAATTCCCCAACACGAGGATCTATAACATGTGTGGTATCGTTGGTGTCGTTGGCACGTCCATAGTTAACCAGTCAATTTTTGATGCGTTAACGCTTCTTCAGCATCGTGGGCAAGATGCTGCGGGCATGGTAACCAGTCACAATGGACGTTTATTTTTACGTAAAGATAATGGTCCTGTGAGTGAAGTATTCCGTACTCGCCATATGAAAAAATTGCTAGGTAATATCGGCATAGGACATGTTCGCTATCCGACTGCAGGAACATCCAGTTCAGCAGAAGCACAACCTTTCTACGTTAACTCTCCTTACGGAATTTCTCTTGCGCATAACGGCAACTTAACAAACACAGCAAAATTAAAGCGTGAAGTATTTGAATCTGACTTACGTCACATTAATACCACGTCTGATTCCGAAGTGTTGGTGAACGTTTTAGCCCATGAACTTCATGAAGAAGGCAAATTAGTTCCTAATCCAGAAGATATCTTTAATGCTTTAGAACGTGTTTATAAGCGTATTGAAGGTGGTTATGCGGTAGTTGCCTTGATCACAGGCTACGGCATTTTAGCTTTCCGTGACCCTGATGGCATTCGTCCGTTGATTTATGGTTCTAGACAAACTGATACAGGCATTGAGTACATGGTGGCATCTGAAAGTGTTGCTCTTGATGCTGCTGGTTTCAAAATTGAGCGTGATGTCTTACCTGGTGAAGCGATTTTCTTTGACGTGAACCATAAAGTTCATGTTCGTCAGTGCACACCGAAGAAGCCTGCGCGTCCTTGTTTGTTTGAATATGTTTATTTTGCTCGTCCTGATACCGTAATTGATTCAATTTCAGTTTACAAAGCGCGTATTAACATGGGTGATCGTCTAGCTGCGAAAATTCAACGTGAGTGGGTTAATAATGATATTGATGTGGTTATTCCTATTCCCGATACGAGCCGAACCGCTGCTCTGCAAATTGCGCAAGCGCTAAACATACCTTTCCGTGAAGGATTAGTTAAAAACCGTTACATCGGTCGTACCTTTATCATGCCTGGTCAGGCAGTTCGTAAAAAATCGGTACGTCAGAAATTAAACCCAGTGCCATTTGAGTTTAAAGACAAGACTGTTCTATTGGTTGATGACTCCATCGTTCGCGGTACAACTAGTAAAGAAATTATTGAAATGGCTCGTGAAGCCGGTGCTAAGAAAGTTTACATTGCTTCGGCTGCTCCTGAAGTCCGTTACCCAAATGTTTACGGTATTGATATGCCTGCAGCACAGGAGTTAATTGCTCACAATCGTGATGTGGATCAGATTTGTGAATTAATTGGCGCAGATAAGTTAATTTTCCAAGACTTACCTGATTTGATTGATGCATGTATTGATGAAAAACACTCTGATGTTCGTGAGTTTGATACTTCTGTATTCGATGCGACTTATATTACGGGCAATATAGACAGTGATTATTTGGCAGGTCTTGAAGGTGTGCGTAATGACTCCAATAAGTCTGCGATAGAAGACGTGCAAGCAAGTGATATGATGCATCCTATGTAACCTCTTTCTTGTTTAACACCTAAACAAAGCCAAGCATAACGCTTGGCTTTGTTGTTTCTAGGTAAGGGATTTATTCTACTGAGTTAATAAGTGAGACGTTTGAGGTAGTTTCTTGTTGAAGAGCCTCAAGCTGTTTTCTTTCTTTTCTACGATAACCAAGTACTAACAGACAAGGCGTTAAGATCAACGTAAGTGGTGTGGCAAACGTTAATCCGCCAGCAATAGCAGTAGAAAGTTGTGTCCACCATTGAGCAGAAGGAGCACCAACACTTAATGACTGATGTGTTAAGTCTATGTTTAACTGAAACACCATTGGGATTAGTCCAAGCACGGTTGTGATCGTAGTTAACATAACGGGGCGCAAACGTTGAACTCCCGTACGAATGGCTGCTTCACGCACCATCATCCCTTGCTTACGTAAACCGTTAAAGGTATCAATCAGGACAATGTTATTGTTGACTACAATACCGGCTAAGGCGATGACTCCAACACCACTCATAACAACACCAAAAGGCTGACCTTTAAGCATGAGCCCGATGAAGACGCCCATGGTTGAAAAGACAACCGCACTCAATATCAACAAGCATTGGAAGAAGTTGTTAAATTGGGTGACAAGAATGATCGCCATAATGAAGAAAGCAACACCAAAAGCTTTCAATAAAAAGACCATCGATTTTTGCTGCTCTTCGGTATTACCCCGGAATTCATAACTGACCGTTTTGTCGATATTGGCGTTATCCAATTCAATTTTAATGGCTTTAATGACTTCATCAACGACTAAACCGTCTTTTACGTCAGCATCAATTTGAACGGCTTTTTTACCGTCTGTGCGATTTATTACACCTTGTTTTGGTGCAGCATAACGAGTGATAAAATTGCTCGCAGGAATGCTTCCTTGATTGGTTGGTATTTGTAACTGATCAAGTTGATCCAAGCTACGTTGATTGACTGGATAGCGCAAAACAATGTCTACTTTGTCATCTGCGCCTTCTGGTAAAAAGTCGCTTAATGTAATGCCTGTGGTGACCAGTTTAATAACATTGCCAAGGCTATTAACATCAACACCATAGCGACTTGCTTCAGCTCGATTAATATCTATACGCCATTCAATCCCATTTAAAGATCTATCGTCATTGACCGTGACGATTTCTTCTCTTTCAAACAACTTTTTACTGATCTCGTCAGCTGCTAGATAGAGTGCTTCCGAGAAATTAGAAGTAAGCTGTAATTGAATATCCGCACCGGATTGAGGTCCGCCTTGTTCTTTTTCTGCGCTCACTTCAATTCCAGGAATTTGCTTCGTCCTTTCGCGGATGCGATCCAAGATGATGCTCGCTGGCTCACGCTGGTACCAATCAACAAATTCCAAACTGATTGAGCCTATACTATCGGGCGATGCGTTATTTCCGGGTGTTGCGTAGGAAGTCGTCACAATGCTTTTTAGTTCAGGAGTACCTATAAGTTGTAGTTCAACCTGTTTGACTAAATCGTCTTTTTCATCAAGAGATAGATCGCCACGGGCCCGTATCTCCAAGTTGGCGGATTCAGGTTCTATGTTAGGGAAGAATTCAACCCCTTTACCAAACTTCCCATAAATCATGAGCACACTAATAAGGAGGGTAATGGTGAACATTAATACCCAAATTGGTCGCTCGACTAAACGGGTTAGCATTCTTCCATAAAAACCAGTAGCGCCTGTCAGTTCGGTTAAGTCACCGCTTTCAGTAATGCGTATAGCCTGTAACGTTTTTTCACTGTAAGCACCTTTCTTACCAATCATTGAGCCAATGGTAGGAAGTACTATCAGCGCCATTACCAACGAGGAGGCCAGTGTTGCGATAATGGTAATTGGCATGAATTTCATGAACTCGCCAACGATATCAGGCCAAAAAAGCAAAGGCATAAAAACAGCAAGCGTGGTTGCTGTTGAAGCCGTAATTGGCCAAGCCATACGCTTTGCAGCTTCACTGTACGCTTGTCGTTTCGATGCGCCTTCGGCTAACTTTCGATCTGCATATTCAGTGACTACAATGGCACCATCAACCAACATGCCGACACTGAGTATTAAGGCAAACAAGACAACCATATTGATGGTGTAGCCTTGTAAATCTAATAGCAAAATACCAGATAGAAAAGCACCAGGAATCGCCAAACCGACTAGTAAAGCACTTCGAATACCGAGGGCCCAGACAATCACAATCATAACTAAAAGAGTGGCTGCTAAGACGTTATTGAAAAGATCGTTTAAAGAGGTTTCTATGTCGGTCGATTTATCCCCAGTTAAATTGTATTCAAGGTTTTCTGGCCATTGCTTACTCTCAGACGCGATAACCTCTTTTACAGCCTCAATGGTTTCAATAATGTTTTCGCCAACGCGTTTCGATACCGCTAAGCTGATACTGCGTTTACCTTCAACGCGAGCATAGCTGCTTGGATCTTCAAAGGTCAGTGCCCCCGTTGCAATATCACCTAATAGAACAACTTGATCGCCTTCTGCTTTAATCGGTAAATTGAGAATGTCTTCTTTAGTTTTAAGTAGGCCTGGAACTTTTAGAGAAAAGCGGCCCGCGCCCGTATCAAGATTACCCGCAGCGACAAGTCGGTTATTGCCTGAGACAAAATTGGCGACATCTGTGAGAGATAAATTATAGGATTCAAGCTGTTCTGGGCGAATAATGATTTGTGCTTGTTGATCACGGTCACCACTAATAGTCGCTTCCAAAATGCCATCAACCGCTTCGATAGCGTCTTGAAGGTTCTTCGCTGTGCGGCTTAATGTCGCAAAATCCACATTACCCGATAGGTTGACGCGCAATACGGGAAACGTAGATAAATTGATTTCTGTGACGGTGGGTTCGTCTGCATCATCAGGTAATTCACTTTTCGCTCGGTCGACCTTGTCTTTCGCATCAATAATAGCTTGATCTATGTCTACGCCAGACTCAAATTCCAAAATAATAGAGGCATGCCCTTCAGAGGCGGTCGATTTTAATTCCTTTAAACCCTCGAGTCCTTTCAGCTCTTTTTCCAAAGGATGGACTAATAGGCTGTCCGCGTCTTCTGGAGAGATGCCTTCTAAGGAGACAGAAACATAGGCAAGAGGAATGGTAATGTCTGGGTCATTTTCTTTGGCTATTTCGATGTAAGATACTACGCCCATAACAAGAATTAGGACAAAGAACATCATTACGGTTCTGGAGCGAGCTAAAGCCGCCTCAATCAAAGTTTGCATGGCTGAGCTTCCTTAGTCTTTGTAATGTGCGTCAATTTCATCACCAGCAGACACAAATCCTTGTCCAACAGTAATAATATTCACATTATCAGGTAGGCCGCTGACCCATACTTGGTCTCGTTCAGACTTCACAATAGTCACTGGAGAAATCACCACTCGATTGTTAATGTCGATGGTTTTGATTGCCGTTTTTCCAGTATTGTCCAATGTGAGTAATGCAGGTGAAAATGCATGTGCCTTTTGTTCGTCTATGGTGAAGTCAACCGCTGCGGTTAATCCAGCCGGAATAATATTATCTGGATTATCTACTTGTATTTCGACCGTAATGGTTCGGCTTGCTGCGTTGGCGGTTGTATTTATATAAGAAACAAACCCTTCGGCTTCGTAGCCTGATTCAAGTCGAATTTCTCCAGGTGTGCCGAGTTTGATTTGCTGAATCTTATTCTGCGGAATGTTCACACTCACCTTAATGGGATTCAAAGAGACTAATGTGCCGATGGTATCACCAGCAGCAATGACTTGGCCTTCTTGAACATCTAATGTGTTTAAAATGCCGGAGAAGGGCGCAGTAAGAATGGCATTCTCTAAATCGACCAATAATCGGCGCTCTGCTGACTTTGCGCTGGCTAATTCGGTTTCTGCTTGAGCTAAACTCACCTTAGAAGAGTAATTGTTGGCTGCTAACTGCTTAACTCCCTCTAGCTCTAATATCCTTTGTTTGACGAGCAGCTTAGCTTGGTCGATTTCGGCTTTTAGTGTTCGAGTATCAATTTCTAAAAGAGGTGTTCCTTTTTTCACAAAGGAACCTTTTTCGATTGGTAAATTGGTGATTCTACCCGGATAGGTATTAATCAAAGATAAGGTTTCATCCGCTTCTGTTGTGCCACTAAGCGGCAAATGCATTTCAATGGTACCAGCCGTCAATGTTTTTGCTTGAACGGAATAAATAAGTTTGGACTCTACCGTTAGGCTGGAAGTCGTATTGTTTTTTTGGCTTGATTCGGAGGGGCTAACCGTAACGCCATTTCCACCAATAAGCATCCAACCTACTGCGATAGCGGTTAAAACAACAGCAGTGATGGGTCCTACTTTATTTTTGAGCTCCATTTAAGGCTCCATAAATGAAAATTTATTATGAATTGTTTTCTTAGATAATGGCTAATGATGTACTTTTCTTCAAGAATTGTCAGGATTATATCTAGGTTATTATCTGAGTTAATGACGCTGCTTGCTAAATGTTTATTTTATTGTCTTTAGGTTAATTATTTTTAGAGGCTTAGCTATGGGTATGTACTGATTCTTTTGTTAGAAGAGTGATACTATATCGCCACAAAATTTTTACATTATATGGATAGATATGAGTCTATTGTCGTTAGAACAGATCAGCGTTGCTTTTGGGCATAATCCGCTGTTGTCAAAAATCAGTTTTTCAGCGGAAGCTGGAGAGCGTGTTGCTATTATCGGTCGTAATGGTGCTGGTAAATCCACCTTTTTAAAAATTGTGTCTGGAGAGCAAATTCCAGACGAAGGTGTGGTTCGAATTGAAGGTGGCATGAAGGTCGCTCAGTTGCCCCAAGAATTGCCCGAAGCGAATGAAAAAACCGTTCGTGAAGTGGTTAGTGAAGGTGCAGGTCAAGCTCACGAACTAATGGCTCGTTATTTCAAGCTTTTAGAAGATATAGAAAATGACCACTCAGATGAGTTAGGTGAAATCCAAACTGAACTGGATAAAGTTCAAGGTTGGGATTTAGAGCAAAGAGTGAATCACATGATTCAACGATTGGCTTTACCGGCTGATAAATTGATGTCGGAATTATCCGGCGGTTGGCGTCGTCGTGTTATTTTGGCGCAAGCATTGATTTCGAATCCAGATGTTTTGCTACTTGACGAGCCAACAAACCATTTGGATGTGCCAACGATTGAGTGGATGGAGCAACAGCTTCAGCAATTCCGCGGTTTGATTCTTTTTATTACCCATGACCGTCGCTTCCTCGAAAAATTAGCAAACCGTATTGTCGAATTAGACCGTGGTAATCTACTTTCTTTTAGCGGCAGCATTCATGAGTTTCTTGTCTTTAAAGAAAAGCTACTGGAAGAAGAAGAGCGCGCAAATGCTTTATTTGATAAGCGTCTTGCAGAAGAAGAAGTATGGATTCGTCAAGGTATTAAAGCGCGACGTACCCGTAACGAAGGTCGAGTGCGAGCTTTAAAAGCGTTACGTGAAGAAAGGTCACAAAGAATCAATCGTCAAGGCAATGCAAAAATGGCAATTGAGACAAAAGAAAAGTCCGGTAAATTGGTGGCAGAGTTTACGCAAGTTAGTCATTCCTTTGAGGATAAAGTTATTTTGCGTCCAATGGACTTTATGGTGAACCGTGGTGACCGTATTGGACTGATCGGTCCAAATGGTTGCGGTAAAAGTACCTTCCTAAAAATCTTATTAGGTAGCCTTCAGCCAACGACAGGGGAAGTGCGTCAAGGAACGAAATTAAACGTCGCTTACTTTGACCAATTACGTGAGCAGCTAGACCCTGAGCAAACGGTTGCTGAAAACGTAGGTGAAGGCAAAGATGTTATTGAAATTAACGGTCAGAACAAACATGTTATTGGTTATCTTGGTGATTTCTTATTCCCACCTGAGCGTGCTCGTACGCCAATTAAAGCCCTTTCGGGTGGTGAGCGTAACCGTGTTTTATTAGCAAAGCTTTTTACTAAACCAGCGAACTTATTAGTAATGGATGAGCCAACCAACGACTTAGATGTGGAAACATTGGAGTTATTGGAAGAACTGTTAATGAACTATGACGGCACCTTGTTGTTAGTAAGTCACGACCGTTCTTTCCTTGATAACGTTGTTACCAGTGTCATTGCCTTTGAGGGGGATGGTCATGTGAAAGAATATGTTGGTGGTTATCAAGACTGGATTCGCCAAGGCGGTAAATTCCCAACGGAATCAACATCGCAAACAGATGAGCCGAAAAGCAAAGCTAAAGTGGCTGAAAAAAAAGAACCTGTTGTTGAAGCAAAAGCTGCCACTAAACCAAAGGCGAAGCTCAGCTACAAAATGCAGCGTGAATTTGACTTGATGCCGGAAACCATTGCCAAGCTAGAAGCTGAAATTGCCTCATTAAATGAGATCACAAGCTTGACTGACTTTTACTCTGGAGACAAAGAAAAAGTTCAGAATACCTTGGCTGAAATGGCTAACAAAGAGCAGGAGCTTGAATCCACAATGGAGCGTTGGCTTGAACTTGAAGAAATGCAAAACGGCTAAACGTCAAAGCAGCAATGTTTAGATATTGATAAAGAACAACAAGGAAGTCGTTCTTTAAATCTCACAATGATTAGTTTTTGAGTAAGCAAGCAAAGAATGAACAAGCCCATTGTCTAGGTTGTTTTCTGCAGTAAATTTGCAAGGCTGTACATGTCGATAAATTATTATAAAAAAGGTATGCCTCATGAGTGTTTCAAAAGTGAATGCTGGCATTACTTTTCCTTCTTTTTCTGCATTGTCTGTAGACAATGGGAAGATGGTTGAAATTGGAAACGCATCTGGAAAATGGCAATTAGTTATTGTTTATCGTGGTAGGCATTGTGGTTGCTGTAAAAAATACCTAAACACTTTAGAGAAAATGCAAACAGCTTGGCATGACGCCGGTTTTAGTATTATGACAGTGTCGGCGGATTCCCGTGAGAAAGCGCAAGCGGATATTACTGAGTTTAGTTGGACCTTTCCTGTCGCTTGTGAACTGTCTGAATATGAAATGCGTAAATTAGGCTTGTATATTAGTGAGCCTCTAAGCCCAAATGAGGCCGATGGTTTATTTGCAGAACCTGCGGTATTTTGTTTGCGCCCAGACGGGACAGTTCAAATTGTGGCTATTTCTAATGGACCATCAGCTCGTCCTGATCTTGGGGAGCTACTGGATGGCATGACATTTACCATCAATAAAGAGCGTCCACCAAGAGGCACTGTGGTATAAAAGCAATCTGATTAGAGCAGGCTTTTGTTTGTCTGCTCTAACTGTTTTATTTTAAATAGGTTTAACTGGCTATACTAATGACGAACGAGTTTTCAATCCTTTCTGCAACCCTCTTATTTCTTTTTGTAATTGATCCATTTGGAAATATCCCGATTCTACTGTCTGTTATGAAAGGGGTTGCACAGAAGCGGCAATTTCAAATTGTTATACGTGACGGTTTGATTGGCCTTTTAATCTTGGTGGCTTTCTTATTTTTTGGTGCTGAGTTTTTGAAGGTCTTGCACCTTGAAACAGAGTCTATTTCTATTGCTGGTGGCGTGGTCTTATTTGTTATCGCGTTGAAAATGATTTTTCCTTCAGCTTTAAACCAAGAGAAGATCAATGTTGTAGAGCCATTCATAGTACCTATTTCTATTCCTATGTTAGCTGGGCCGTCAACGCTAGCTATGCTATTGGTTATGGTGAAAAGCTTCCCTGAAGAACGGAGTTCATTGCTGATTTCTGTTTTGGCTGCGTGGGGGATTTCTGTTGTGATTCTAGCCATGGCACCTTTACTGAATCGCTTGCTAAAGGAAAAAGGCTTGGCTGCACTGGAAAGGTTAATGGGAATGTTATTGTTGATGATGTCTGTACAGATGCTAGTGAACGGTGTGCGCAGTTTAATTACACACACCGTTGCCGCACTTTAATCGATTGACGGAATGTCGTTTTGGTCGATGAGTCCATACTCCACGGCAATTTGCAATAACTGGATGACCAGCTCATCAGGTGGTAGTAAGTGCAGTGGTGTTGTCTGGCCTTGCTCTAAAAAGGCATCGTTTAGGTTGACGTCACGCTCTTCAAACCAAGAATGAATGCTTTGAACTTCAAAGCTCGGCTCTAAACCTTTTGTGTCGTAAGTGGCTTCGATAAGGTGGTTCAGCTCTTCAGGCTCTAGGCCATAAACAACATCTGTATCAAATTCATTAACCCACTCAGCTAAGATATCGCTGGCTTCAAAGCCAAATTCATGGAGTTGTTGTTCGTCCAAATCATGGGCGTTAGCTTCAATAGTGTGGTTTTCTAACCATTCGTCATCTGGAATAACGAGCACTTCTTTAACCTGAGCGCCATGAGTAGACCAAGTAAAAAGTAATGGGAAAGCGGGCTCGTCGGAAGAGTTGGCGACAGCCGTCATGAATATAGGTAAACTTGCCATAATTTAGAACCAATGTTTGATTGTTAAGGAAGAATAAATGACCAGCCGAATCAAGATCAGTAGTGCGTTTGATGGCGGTAACATCTCCGTTATAAATGCGTCGGAGCCGGACAATATTAGAGTAAAGATCCCTAATGATACAAACTCTAAATTCCTCCAATGGTTTTATTTTCGTTTACAAGGCGGAATGGGCGAACAATGCGTGATCCATTTCGAAAATGCCAGCGATGCCGCTTACCCTGATGGCTGGGTAAACTATGAAGCGGTTGCTTCTTATGACCGCGAATACTGGTTTCGTGTTCCGACAGAATATGTTGATGGGAAATTGGTGATTTCTCACCAACCTGAGCAAGATAGCGTTTATTATGCTTACTTTGCGCCTTACAGCTACGAGCGCCACTTAGACATGATTTCTTGGGCGGCAAGCCATGAAGATTGTATTACCGATCATTTAGGTGAAACAGCTGAAGGACGAGATATTACTTTGCTGGAAGTCAGTAAAACTCAAGGCTTAGCCAAAAATATTTGGATTATTGCTCGTCAGCATCCAGGTGAAACCATGGCGGAATGGTTTATCGAGGGCTTGTTAGAGCGTTTATTTGATGAATCTCACCCAATTGCGCGTTCTTTGCTAAAACAATGCCGTTTTTATGTTGTGCCAAATATGAACCCAGATGGTGCGGTATTAGGTAACTTGCGAGTGAATTCGAAGGGTGTAAATTTGAATCGCGAGTGGAAAAGTCCAACACCAGAGTTTAGTCCTGAAGTATTGGCTGTTCAGAAGAAAATGGCTGAAACAGGCGTAGACATGTTTTTAGACATCCATGGTGATGAAGCTTTACCAGTAAACTTTGTAGATGGTTGCCAAGGCGTTCCATCTTTTGATGATCGAATGGCGGCAATGGAAAGTTTGTTTAAAGACGCCTTTGTTGCTGTAAGCCCAGATTTTCAAACAGAAATTGGTTATACGCCAGATCAATTTGGTGAGGCTAATCTTACTGTCGCAACGAAATGGGTCGGTGAAACTTATAATTGCCTGTCTTTTACTTTGGAAATGCCGTTTAAAGACAACCGGAACCTACCAGACGAAATAGTCGGCTGGTCACCAGAACGAGCTAAAATTCTAGGAGCGGATGTTCTTTATCCTATTCATCAGGTGATCAACAGTGCTCACATGAAAGCAGATGATTAATGCTGCTAAAAAAGCACAAATAGCATTAAAGTCCTTCGGGGCGTTAATAGGTGAGTGAAGACTCATTTTTACATTTTATAAAACGTTATTTTTAGGATGAGAGAAGATGCCTAAGGCGAGTGAAATTAAAAGAAATATGGCAATTGACTACGATGGGAAAACATACATTGTAAGAGCTATTGAGCGCTCAGTTCCACAAGGTCGTGCAGGTGGAAGTCTTTACCGCATGCGTATGTATGATGTGGTATCAGGTCGAAAGTTGGATGAAACATTTAAAGATTCAGACATGATCAATCTTGCTGATCTTATCCGTAGACCTGTGATGTATTCTTATTCTGATGGTGATGAGTATGTCTTCATGGACAATGAAGATTACACGCCTTATAACTTGAACACAGCTTCGATTGAAGAGGAGATATTGTTCTTCAATGAAAGTACTGCGGGAATTCAAGTCGTCTTGGTAAACGATGCGCCTGTGGCAATTGAATTGCCTACTAACGTTGAGTTAGAAGTGGTTGAAACAGATCCGTCTATCAAAGGTGCTTCTGCAACCTCTCGTACTAAACCAGCGAAACTGTCTACAGGTGCAATCGTTCAGGTACCGGAGCATATTTCTACTGGTGATCTAATTAAGGTCAATGTTGAAGAGCGCAAATTTACTGGCCGTGCTTAAGCGCTTGGCTTTTAAATTTGAATAAAAAACGCGGCTTTAAAAGCCGCGTTTTTTTGACTGGTCTTATGAACGTTTTAATAAACGTTTGAAAGGCCTTAAGCTGCGAAGTTTGCTGCCGCAAATTCCCAGTTAGCTAGTGCCCAGAAACCTTTAAGGTAATCAGGACGTACATTGCGGTAATCAATGTAGTAAGCGTGTTCCCATAGATCAACGGTTAGGATTGCAGTTTGGTCGCTTGTTAGCGGTGTTGCTGCATTGCTAGTGTTGATGATATCTAGAGAGCCATCAGCATTCTTAACCAACCAAGTCCAGCTAGCTCCAAAGTTGTTTACAGCTTTGTCATTGAACGCTTCCTGGAACTTAGCGAAAGAACCCCATTTAGCGTTAATAGCATCTGCAAGAGCGCCAGTTGGTTCTCCGCCGCCGTTAGGGCTTAAGCTGTTCCAGAAAAAAGTGTGGTTCCAGATTTGTGCTGCGTTATTGAAAACAGGACCAATAGGAGCAGATGTAATAATCTCTTCAAGTGATTTGTTTTCGTATTCAGAACCAGGAACTAAGCCGTTCAATTTCACAACATAAGTGTTGTGATGCTTACCGTGATGGTATTCAAGAGTTTCCACAGACATGTGAGGCTCAAGAGCATCTTTAGCATAAGGAAGGGCTGGTAATTCAAAAGACATTTCAATTCTCCTTGCTTTATATTAACGAAAAATGCTTGTTATCAAGCAGTTAATGGTGCTTATATAGTAGCACTGAACAAGTTAAGATAATATTCTTTAGAATTGTTCTCGGGCGATTTCCCATAATTTTTGTTAATAACGACTATATAAGATTTCCATGCGAAGAGATGATGATGTTGAGATCCCAAGCCTGACTCTGGATCAAGATGAAGTCAGCGAAAGAAGACCGAATATGGCGACGCCTAAGGCTCGGTCTATTCCTACCCAAGTGCAACCAAAGCACGCGCCTAATGTTGTGCATAAAAAGGCAAATTTACTAGGCGTTTATTCGTTGATTGTGGTTGTTTTATTAGCCGTCGCAGGTGGTGGTTTTTGGCTGTGGCAACAAAATATGCAATTGCGACATGAGGTTTATGGTGCCAAGACGGAAATACAGAATCTTGACCACCAATTGCTTGCAGCGGATGTTTCGGCTAATAAACAAGGTCAGACATTAGAAGAAACCCTAAAAGAGCATGATAGCGAAATTCGTAAGTTGTGGGCTGTCGCTTATGATAGAAATCGTACGGCGATTGCCAACAATAATAAAGCGATAGAAGTACTGGAAAAACAAGTTGCCTCATTGAAGGAAACTTTATCTGTTCAGTCTAAACGTATTGCTATTCAGTCAGATACTTTTAATGACATTGAAGCGGGTTACAACAAACTTGTGCCTAATGTGGCTTCGTTAGACAGTGCAGTGAAAAATGTAACGGCGCTGCAAGAGCAGCAAAGCACAAGCTTGAATGAAGTGGGTAGCAAAATAATTGCACAAGAAGAGCAGGTTGAGGCTTTAGATAGCTCTGTGGTTAGCCAAACAGCTGTGCTAAGCAAAATTCAGCAGGAGTTAGTTGTCCTTCAAAGTGAAGTAGCCGCATTTGATGATAAAACAGCGAATATAAGCGATGCAGACTTGGTAACAGTTAAGCAAACTTTAGCGAGCCATCAGGATGCGATTGACTCTAGTGATGCATTTAGAACGCAGGTAAACAGTGAAATTATTCGACTGCGTAAGCAAATTAATCAACTTATGCTTGAGCAGCAATTGAATGCTGAATGAGTGAGAGTCATCTAAATGAAAGTCTAAAGGCCGATTATTCGGCCTTTTTTGTGTCTGAAATAAGAAGTGCTGTCTCAAATTACTGGCTTTAACCATGGCTTTTATTCTGACGGTTGGTTAATCATTTTTTAATATACATATTCAACTAAAGTCTAAATATGAGTCTTTTTATAACTTAAAGGCATGTTATAGTTTACAGATACACAATCCTTACAACAGAGATGAGGAATTATGACTGAGGAAAGGTTAACTCACTTAAAGCAACTGGAAGCGGAAAGTATTCATATTATTCGTGAAGTAGCTGCAGAATTTGATAATCCAGTAATGCTTTATTCTATTGGTAAAGATTCAGCGGTAATGCTGCACCTTGCTATGAAAGCATTTTATCCAGGCAAACCACCGTTTCCTTTAATGCATGTTGATACAGGCTGGAAGTTTAAAGAAATGATTAAGTTTCGTGATGAATTGGTCGCGAAGCTTGGATTAGAGCTTATTGTTCACCAGAATCAAGAAGGTATCGCGCAAGGCATTGGGCCTTTCACACACGGCAGCTCTAAGCATACCGATGTGATGAAAACCCAAGGCTTAAAGCAAGCCCTAGATAAATACGGTTTTGATGCTGCATTTGGTGGCGCTCGTCGTGATGAAGAAAAATCTCGTGCGAAAGAGCGCGTTTATTCTTTTCGTGATAAGCAGCATCGTTGGGACCCTAAAAACCAACGTCCAGAGTTGTGGAATATTTACAACGGTAAAGTAAATAAAGGCGAAAGCATCCGTGTTTTTCCATTGTCTAACTGGACGGAGTTGGATATTTGGCAATACATTTATTTAGAGAGCATTCCAATTGTGCCTCTTTACTTCTCTGCTGAACGTCCTGTTGTTGAACGTGATGGCACTCTTATCATGGTTGATGACGAGCGTATGCCACTCAATGGTGAAACACCTGAAATGAAGTCTGTGCGTTTCCGTACACTTGGCTGTTACCCATTAACTGGAGCGGTTGAATCAGAAGCAGCAACTTTGCCTGAGATTATTCAGGAAATGCTACTGACAACAAGTTCAGAACGCCAAGGGCGCATGATTGACCATGATTCTTCCGGTTCAATGGAAGAGAAGAAGAAACAGGGCTACTTCTAAGTCTGAAGTAAAGTAAGTTTGGAGTGAAAAATGTCTCACCAGTCAGAATTGATTAGCCAAGACATACTTGGCTATTTGAAACAACATGAAGAAAAAGATCTACTGCGCCTTCTTACTTGTGGCAACGTAGATGATGGTAAAAGTACGTTAATTGGTCGCTTGCTGCATGACTCTAAATTGATTTATGAAGATCATTTGGATGCCGTTAAACGCGATAGCAAAAAGTCAGGAACCCAAGGTGAAGAAGTCGATTTAGCCTTGTTGGTTGATGGTCTTCAAGCTGAGCGTGAGCAGGGCATCACGATCGATGTGGCTTATCGTTATTTCTCTACAGAAAAACGTAAATTCATCATTGCCGATACACCTGGGCACGAGCAATACACTCGCAACATGGCAACCGGTGCGTCGACTTGTGACCTAGCTATTATCTTGATTGATGCTCGTTACGGTGTACAAACACAGACGCGTCGTCACTCTTATATTGCAGCGTTACTTGGCATTAAGCATGTGGTTGTTGCTGTCAATAAAATGGACTTAGAAGATTACTCAGAAGAGAAGTTTAACGAGATCCAAAAAGACTACCTTGAGTTCGTTGGTCAATTAGGTGATCGTAAACCTGAAGATATTCAGTTTGTGCCTATGTCTGCTTTATTAGGCGATAACGTTGTTAATGTTTCTGAAAATATGCCTTGGTACAAAGGTCAGCCGTTAATGGCATTGTTAGAGACAGTGCAAATTAATCGAGATGTTAAGAAGGATGCATTTAGGTTGCCTGTGCAATATGTGAATCGTCCTAATCTAGACTTCCGTGGTTTCTCTGGAACTATTGCGGCTGGAGCGGTAAGGCCTGGTGATGAGATTGTTGCCTTGCCATCTGGTAAAAAATCTAAAGTAGCGGAAATCGTTACGTACGACGGTAACTTGGTTTCTGCAAAAGCAGGTCAAGCGGTGACGATTACATTGGAAGATGAAATCGACATCAGTCGTGGTGATATGTTGTCTCACCCAAATCAAGAACCGTTGATTGCGTCAACATTACGAGCTTCTGTCGTGTGGATGGCAGATCAAGCCTTGGTTCTTGGCAAGCTTTATGACTTTAAACTAGGCACGCAAACCGTTCCTGGTAAAGTACATCACTTTAACCACCGAGTAGATGTGAATACGTTAGAGAAAAGTGACATTGATTCGCTTGAGCTTAACGGTATTGGCGATTGTGTGATTCAATTTGATGCGCCTGTTGCGTTTGACGAATACCAAAACAGTCGTTTGACGGGTGCGTTGGTTATTATCGATCGTCTGACTAACGTCACCGTTGGTGCTGGCATGGTAGAAGAAGCGATTGCTGATCTAGATAGTGATACACAGGTGAGCGCAGAAGATCGAGCGGCTCGTTTAGGCCAAAAACCAGCCATTATCGCCTTGTCTTCGGAAGTGTTGGCTCAAGCGGATAAGTTAGAACGACAATTGCTACGCCAAGGAGTTGTAGCACTAGTGAAAGCGGATGCTAGCAAAGAACAAGCTGATTTATTACGCCAAACAGGTGTGGTTATTTTAGTTTCAAGCAATGCTCTTGCTGACTCTAGTGTGACAGAAACATCATTAAATGATGTGGTTGAGCGTATTGTTGAAAGCGTTCGATTGTAAATAACATATTGAGTTTTCAAAAAAAGCCCGCGATTTGCGGGCTTTTTTATTAGATCTCATTGAGCTCAGCGTCTTTGCTTTTTTCTACTTTATGTTGGTCTTCATTAATACCTTGTTTCCAGTAGCTCGAAATGTACATTTGTTGTCGGTCAAGATGCTTTTCTTGTTTGAAAAAACGACGTAGATTTTTCATGCTGCTGAATTCACATGCTGCCCAGATCCCTACACTCCCTTCCAGCCAATCAAGTCGTTTGATTTGATTTAGTAGTGCGTCAGGCTTTTCACCTGGAGAATCGTTTTCTAGCCAGAATATTTCGATGCCTTTTGGATGGTTGAGTGGCTGTTTATCTTTTTCGTTAATGATTTCAATAACGGCGTAACCTATTGCGCTGTCAGGAAGTTGCTCAAGATTAACACTGAGGGCAGGTAAGCCTGTCATGTCGCTGGCTAATAAATACCAATCGCTAGGCATATGAATCATTCTTTTTGAGCCTGGCCCACCAATTAGTATGCTATCACCAACTTTTGAGTTTTGCGCCCAAGAAGAAGCTGGGCCACTGTCTTCGTGCAAAACAAAATCTACGTCAATTTCAGTAGGGCGTTGATGGCGTATGGTATAGGTTCTCATGAGAGGTTTTTCTTCACCATTGGGAAAAATCAATTTCACATAGCCGCTTTCTTGATCTTCAGGAATGGTTGAAATTTCATCTCCGCCTAGTGTGACTCGTAGCATGTGAGGTGAAATTTGTCGTTTTTTGATGATGATTAATTTTCTGGGTTGTGGTCTGCTCATGACAGCTCCTTAATATAGATTATGGCTCGATAGGTTTCGGGTCATAATTTCTGCAATATGAATAAAGTCTTTGATTTCTTGTTCTGTTAACTCATTTGTCATTTTCTCAGTTGTTTTCTGGTTTAACTGGATTAGATCGCGAATCAATATTGCCCCGTTTTCTGTTAATTCTAATAGTTGACTGCGATGATTGTCTGGGTGGCGATGTTTTGTGATATAGCCTTCTCGTTCTAAATCTTTTAAAGATCGTGCGACTTGAGATTTATCGAGTGATAAAGTTCTTGTGATACTGCTTGCTGTACAATGCTCTGTGTTATTTATGAATTTTAAAAGGCGTATATGGCTAATGGGGATTGAGATTCCAGAATTTAAAATCAAGTTTTTAGTTTTTATTTTGTATTCATGAATTAGGTGGTGGAGAATTTCACTGATATTTTCTTTCATTTGAATCTCCTTCAAATGGGAATGGTTATCAATATAGGTTTTTGAGTTGATAAAGTCAACTGTGACGCAGGGTAATGTGTTGGCTTTCTTAGTTTTGTCATTTTTCCATTGTGTACCTTCCATTTTATTAACTTCTCTCTAAAATGCGCGCTGGATGCAGGAAATTTCTATGAATAAAAAAGCAGTTTTAGCCATTATTGAAGAAGCCTTGAAAGATCGTTTTGAAACAGCAAAAAATGCTGTGCTACAAGCGCACCAGGCGGCAACAAGCGAAGAAAGTGTGGCAGAGAATAAATACGATACTTTTGGGTTGGAGGCTTCTTATTTAGCCCATGGTCAATCTCAGCGAGTATTGGATTGTGAAAGAGAATGGTTGGCATTTATTAAGGTTTTTTCTGCCTCTCAAAATGATGTAAACGACCTTCAAAAGGTTGCTCTGTGGAGTTTAGTTGAGGTGGTTTCAGTAGAAGGAGTAATAGACTCTAAGTGGTTTTTAATTTCTTCTTTTGCGGGTGGATTGAATGTTGTTCTAGACGAATTTTCTGTTTATTTAGTCACGCCTTCTAGTCCAGTAGGAAATGCACTTATGGGCAAAGAGTTAGAGGGTGAAATTGCATTGCTCCAACATGGTCAAGAGTGCCTTTATGAAATCGCATCCATTCTATAAAAATTCAAAGTAAGTTATGTCATTACAAGACAAATTTAGATGAACCTCTAGAGAGTCTGACTTGGTTCGCATATAATGCTTTGCCTTAAAATATTTTACTCTGCTGTGAGCGATAGAAAAAATCGCAATATCATCAGAAAATACCTTTAAAGAATACACCATTCTCATATCGAGACAGTAATAGGAAAAAGAAATTATGCGCAGCCATTATTGCGGCGAGTTAAATGCTTCTAATATTTCACAAGAAATCACCCTATGTGGTTGGGTACATCGTCGTCGTGATCACGGCGGTGTTATTTTCCTAGACGTTCGTGACCGTGAAGGAATCACTCAAGTCGTCTTTGATCCAGATCGCGCAGACAGCTTTGCTATTGCAGATAGCGTTCGTAATGAATTTGTTGTTCAGTTAAAGGGTTTGGTTCGTGCTCGCCCTGAAGGGACGGTTAATCCAAATATGAACACGGGTGAAATCGAAGTGTTAGGAACAGAGCTAGAAATTCTTAATGCGACGCAAACACCACCATTTCAATTAGATGATCATCAGAACGTTGGTGAAGATGTTCGTTTGAAAAACCGCTTTATCGATCTTCGTCGCCCTGAAGTTCAGGCTAAAATGCGTTTCCGCTCTAAAGTGACATCTGTATTGCGTCGTTACTTAGATGACAATGGTTTCTTAGATATTGAAACACCGATTTTAACTCGTGCGACACCTGAAGGTGCGCGTGACTATTTAGTTCCAAGCCGTACGCAGCAAGGTAGCTTTTTCGCACTTCCTCAGTCTCCACAGTTATTTAAGCAGTTGTTGATGGTGTCTGGTTTTGATCGTTACTACCAAATCGCAAAATGTTTCCGTGACGAAGATTTACGTGCCGATCGTCAACCAGAATTCACTCAGGTTGATATTGAAACTTCTTTCATGTCTGAAGAGCAGATCATGGGCATGACAGAAGAAATGATTACCGGTTTGTTCAAAGAGCTATTGAATGTAGATCTAGGGTCTTTCCCTCGTATGCCTTATTCAGAAGCAATGGAAACATACGGTAGTGATAAACCAGATCTCCGTATTCCGTTAACAATCGTAACGGTTTCTGATTTGATGGCCGACGTAGATTTCAAAGTCTTCTCTGGCCCGGCGACTGATCCAAAAGGTCGTGTTGCTGCACTTAAAGTGCCTGGTGGTAATGCTCTTACACGTAAACAAATTGATGACTACACTAAGTTTGTTAGCATTTATGGTGCGAAAGGCTTGGCTTACATCAAGGTAAACGATAAGTCTAATCTTGAAGAGGGTTTGCAATCTCCGATCGTTAAGTTCTTGCCAGTTGAAGTGCGTGAAGCACTTCTAACTCGCCTTGATGCTCAAGACGGCGATTTGATTTTCTTTGGTGCAGATTCTGAAAAAGTTGTGAATGAAGCGCTTGGTGCGTTGCGTTGCAAGTTGGGTGAAGATATGGATCTTTACACTTGCGAGTGGGCACCTCTTTGGGTTGTTGACTTCCCAATGTTTGAAGAAACAAGTGATGGCGGCATTACAGCAATTCACCACCCATTTACAGCGCCTTCTTGCTCTCCAGAAGAGTTGAAAACAAATCCATTGACTGCTTTGTCTCAAGCGTACGACATGGTTCTTAATGGCACTGAACTTGGTGGTGGTTCTATCCGTATTCACCAATCAGATATGCAAGAGTCTGTTTTCGAATTGCTAAATATTTCTAAAGAAGAGCAAGAAGAGAAATTTGGCTTCTTGTTGGATGCGCTTAAGTTTGGTGCGCCACCGCATGGCGGCTTAGCGTTCGGTCTTGATCGTCTGGTTATGTTGATGACTGGTTCACAATCTATTCGTGATGTAATCGCTTTCCCTAAAACGCAAAGTGCGACTTGCTTGTTAACTCAAGCGCCAGGTGAAGTTAGTGAGAAACAGCTAAAAGAATTGAGTATTCGAGTAAGAAAACCCGTTATAGAATAGACTTTTTTCTCCTTTAAGCTGATTAAAAACAGTCAGTTATGTTAAAGGATTGCAAAAAAGTCGTAAAAGGCCGCTTATTAGCGGCCTTTTTTTTATTTATAGATTGCATACTAACGAAAGGGCTGTTGAAATATACAGTAACAAAGAGAATAGAGAAAAACATGAGCGTCATTAGAATATTAGCGATTGACCCAGGTTCTCGAATTACTGGTTTTGGCATCCTTGATGTTGTTAATGGAAAAACAGTTTATGTGAACAGTGGTTGTATTCGTCTCCCTGATGAAGCTTTATCGGTTAGGCTTAAACATATTTTTAATAATGTTTCTGCCTTATTGGATGAATACAAACCGAATGAATTTGCGATTGAAGAAGTGTTTTTAGCAAAGAACGCAAACTCAGCATTAAAGCTTGGTCAAGCTAGAGGCGCTGCAATTGTTGCTGCTTCTATTCGAGAATTAGATGTGCATGAATATGCAGCTCGACGAGTGAAACAGTCTGTCGTTGGTAATGGTAACGCTAATAAGGAGCAGGTTCAGTTGATGGTTCAAATGTTATTACAATTATCATCAAAGCCCCAAGCGGATGCCGCCGACGCTTTGGCCATTGCATTATGTCATGCAAATACTCGAACTTCTGGTGGTCTAGAATATGGTGTTGGTAAGCGAGCAGGGCGCACCTCTAAGCGCTGGACAGAACAAGATGTAAGGAAAGCTCTGTGATAGGAAGAATTGTTGGAACTTTGGTGGAAAAAACACCACCAGAGTTATTGGTTGATGTGAGTGGCGTTGGGTATGAAATTAGCGCCTCTATGACAACGATTTATGACCTTCCCCAATTGGGTGATCAAGTAACCTTGTTTACACACTTTTTGGTAAAAGAAGACTCTCAAACTCTTTATGGGTTTATAGATAAAAGTGAGAGAGCTTTATTTAGAGTGCTTATTAAAGTTAATGGTATTGGCCCTAAAATGGCGCTTGCGATCTTATCTAGTATGTCGTCTGAAGAGTTGGTTGCCAATGTTCAAGATTCAGATGTGACCGCTTTGACTAAGATTCCTGGCGTTGGTAAGAAAACGGCAGAGCGTTTGATTATTGAACTTCGAGATAAACTCGGCCAAGCAGCTAAAAACGATTTGTTTTCTGCACCAACTGTTTTGCGTCAAGTGCAAGCCGACCCTCGACAAGAGGCAGAAGCTGCGCTTATTTCTCTTGGTTACAAACCTCAAGAAGCGGCTAAAGCCATTGCGAGTATTCCAATGGATTCTGCTAGCAGTGAAGAGGTAATTAAGGCCGCATTGCAAGGGATGTTAAGGAAATAAAATATGATTGAACAAGATCGTATCATCTCAGCAGAGCTAAAAGGGAATGACAAACAGATAGATCGTGCTATTCGGCCTCAGGCTTTATCTGAATATATTGGTCAGCCAGTTGTTCGAGAGCAAATGGAAATTTTTATCCAAGCGGCTAGGCAAAGGAGCGAACCTCTCGACCACACATTAATTTTTGGGCCTCCAGGATTGGGTAAGACGACATTAGCCAATATTATCGGTAATGAAATGGGAGCTGAAGTTAAAACGACATCGGGTCCAGTTTTAGAAAGAGCGGGAGACTTGGCTGCGCTTCTAACCAATTTGAACGAAGGTGATATTTTATTTATTGATGAAATTCACCGGTTGAGCCCTGCAATAGAAGAAGTTTTGTACCCAGCAATGGAAGATTATCAGCTGGATATTATGATAGGTGAAGGGCCTGCTGCGAGATCAATAAAAATTGAACTCCCGCCTTTTACACTGGTCGGAGCTACAACACGAGCTGGGTTACTTACATCTCCTTTGCGAGATCGGTTTGGGATTGTGCAGCGACTTGAGTTTTATGATGTTGAATCATTGACTACTATTGTGACTCGATCTGCAGGTAAAATGGGAGTGGCACTCGACGACTCTGGCAGCTTTGAAGTGGCAAGACGCTCTCGAGGAACACCGCGAATAGCCAATAGACTTTTACGTCGTGTGCGTGATGTTGCTCAAGTGGGTGGTGAAACACTAGTTGGACAAAAAGTTGCTCAAAGAGCGCTAGATATGTTAAGTGTAGATAACCAAGGATTTGATCATCTAGACCGACGTATGTTGTTGACTATGATAGAAAAGTTTGACGGCAGACCGGTTGGTTTGGATAGTGTATCTGCCGCTTTAGGTGAGGACAAAGATACAATTGAAGACGTCATTGAGCCGTTTTTGATTCAGCAAGGGTTCATTATTAGAACGCCAAGAGGGCGTCAAGTTACAAAACGTGCATACGAACATTTTAATTACCAGTTACCTTCGGACTTTAAATAGAGGTTAATAATGTCAATTTGGGGACTTATCGCCAGTGCCAGTATCGTAGTTCAACTTGTTATGTTGATTTTATTATCGGCTTCAATTTTTTCATGGGTTGTAATATTTCAGCGGGTTCGTGTTCTTAAAAATGCCAAAAAAGTGCGTGGTGAATTTGAAGATCAATTTTGGTCGGGCATTGACCTTAGTCAACTTTACAGAAAGCTGACGCAGGACGGCAGAAAAGTTGAAGGTATTGAGACTATTTTCACATCAGGTATCAAAGAATTTACTAGATTAAGACAGAACCAAAACGTTGACCCAGATGCGGTTATGGAGGGTATTCAGCGTGTTATGCGAGTGGCTTTATACAAGGAAGAAGAGAAGCTTGACCAGCACCTTCCATTTTTAGCGACTGTTGGCTCTACAAGTCCATATGTTGGCTTGTTTGGTACCGTTTGGGGGATTATGCACTCTTTTATTGGCTTGGCTGAAGTTCAGCAAGCGACATTGGCCACTGTGGCTCCTGGTATTGCTGAGGCCCTCATTGCAACAGCAATTGGTCTGGCGGCCGCAATTCCTGCTGTGATTGCATATAACCGTTTTTCTGCAACGTCAGAGTCTTTGGCGTCTAACTATGAAAACTTTGCTGATGAATTTACAAGTATATTGCACCGTAAAGTACACGTTAGAGAGGGAGGGGCTGTATAGTGGCTCGCTCTAGAAGAAGAAATAAAAGAAAGCCTATGGCTGAAATTAATGTCGTACCTTATATTGATGTTATGTTGGTATTATTGGTTATCTTTATGATTACTGCACCAATGTTGACTCAGGGTGTCGATGTTGAATTACCAAATGCAAATGCGGCGCCTATACAAGATGCAGAAAGTGATGTCATGATTGCTTCTGTGGATTCAAAGGGGCTGTTTTACCTAGATGTTGGAGGCCAGCAAGAGTCAATCGGTTTGGAGCTTTTGCAAGATAGAGTACGAAAGGTATTGTCACAAAACCCAACGATGTCTGTGTTAGTTCGAGGTGATAAGAATGTGCCGTATGGTGATGTTGTTGGGTTAATGGTCGCTTTGCAGGCGGCGGGTGCACCAAATGTTGGTTTGGTCACTGAGCCGGATGCAAGATAATGAAATGGCTAAAAGATGATGGCTACGGGCTTCCGATATTATTAGCTGTTAGCTTGCATACGATTATTTTAGTGGCAGGTGTGGTTGTTGTTGATTTTAGCGATGATGAGAAGCAACAGCCTAAACGTCCTGTTATAGTGAATGCAACAGTAATTGATATTTCAGATACGATTATTGGCAAACGTGAAGCAGAAGAAAGAGCAGCTAAGCAGCAAGCTGCAAATGCCGCTGCTAAAAGAAAACAAAAAGCAGAACAGAAGCGTAAAAAAGAAGCTAAACAGAAAGCTTTGGAAGCCAGAGAGAAACAGTTGGCTCAAGCTAAGCGAGTTAAAGAACGTGAAGCTGAAGCAATAAAAGAAAAAGAAAGACAACAGGCTGCTGAGCGGAAACGCCTCGAACAGGAAAGCGAGAAAAAGCGTCTAGCACAAGAAAAAGAGCTAGAAAAACAGCGTTTAGATAAACAAGCAGAAGAAAAAAGAAAGCGCAAAGAGCAAGAGCTTATACGTCAAGCTGAAGCTGAAAGATTGGCGGAAGAAGAACGAAAAAGACAAGCGGAGTCTGCTAGGTTAGCAGAAGAGAAAAAACAAGCGGAAGAGGCGGCAGCACAAACCGCTGCGGCAGAGAAAGAACGATTACGTGCAGCAGAAGAAGCACAAATGGTTCAGTCTATTAGTAGCTTGATTAATAGCCGAATTACATCTGTTTGGAATCGTCCACCGAATGCTAGAAATGGGATGAAAACCCAGCTAAGAATATACTTTTTACCTAATGGTGAAGTAAGAGACACGCAAGTAACAAAAAGCAGCGGTGATGCTCTATTTGATCAAAGAGCTGTTGATGCTGTATATAAAGTTGGACGTATAGAGGAGTTAGCTGATGTTGATTCTTATACATTTGAACGGAATTTTCGCCAAATAGACTTAATTTTTAACCCGCAAGATTTGAGAAATTAAATGATGTTGAAAAAATGGTTAAGCGTTTTATTTACTTGCTTATTTTTTATAAATACCGCTAAAGCACAACTTGTTATTGAAATCACCAGTGGAGCAGATCAATTATTGCCTATTGCTGTTGTACCTTTTGGTTATGAAGGTGTTAACGCATTACCAGAAGATATAGCCCAGATTGTTGATGCGGATTTGACTCGAAGCGGCTTATTTCAGACTGTTCCAAGGTCGAGTATGCTGGGTATGCCTTCAAAAGAAGCTGATGTATATTATAGGGATTGGCGTCTTTTAAAAAGTGATTACGTTGTGATTGGCTCGATTCAAAGATTGACAAATGGTCTGTACCGTATCGGTTTTGAATTGTTAAATGTATTGAGTCAAAAGCCTGTTCAAAAACATGCCTCAATTGATGTTAGTGAAAAGAATTTTCGTGATGCAGCTCATTATATTAGCGATAAAATATATGAGTTATTAACTGGGACAAAAGGAGCTTTTAGTACCCGAGTTTTATATGTTACAGCAGAAGGTAATAAAAGTTCTCCTTTATTTAAGTTACAAGTTGCTGATGCTGATGGACACCGGCCTCAAGTGGTTGTAGAGTCAAAAGAGCCAATTTTATCGCCATCATGGAGTAGTGATGGAAAGAATATTGCTTATGTAATGTTTAGAAACAGACGCCCACATATATTTATTCAGGAGCTGGCAACGGGCAAGCGTCAGCAAATCGCACGATTCAGAGGGTTGAATGGTGCGCCAGCTTGGTCACCAGATGGTAAGAAATTAGCTTTAGTATTATCTAAAGATAACAACCCTGAAATTTATACTTTAGACATCGCTACCCAGAAGCTACAGAGAATGACAAACCATTACTCTATTGATACAGAGCCAAGCTGGGAGCCCGATGGTAAAGGAATAGTATTCACATCTGATCGAGGTGGTAATCCGCAAATTTATCGATTAGATGTAAATAGTAAGCGTGTAGAGAGGGTCACTTTTGAAGGTGATCTAAATACCAGAGCAAGTATGACGCCAGATGGAAGATATCTTGTGACGGTTCAGAAGAATGGAGGTAATTATCATATTGCGCTACAAGATATGAAAACAGGCCGAGTTCAAATTCTCACAGAGACTTACTTAGACGAATCACCAAGTATTGCGCCAAACGGTAGCATGGTGATGTATGCCACAACCTATCAAGGAAAGGGTATCTTAGCTGTAGTATCCGTTGATGGGCTGGTTAAATATAGGTTACCATCAGCTGAAGGTGATGTGCGTGAACCATCTTGGTCTCCGTATTTCAAATAAAGACATTGAGGAGTTAATAATGAGCGTAAACAAATTAGGTAAATTTGCTGTTATCGGTTTATCTGCAGCTTGGATTGCAGGCTGTAGTACGACAGCAACAGAGACAGATTCATCAACTGTTACTGAAGGTGCAGCAGAACTATCTGAAGGCGATGCAAATGCTGATCAAGCATTTGGTGCTGGTGCAGATGGCGCTCTAACAAGTGTTATTGTTGAAGATGATGTGACTGCTATGGACTCTTTAGCTGGAGTAGAAACAGTATTTTATTTTGATTTCGATAAATCTATTGTACGCCCAGAATCTCGCGAAGCTTTGGCTAAACACGCTGAATTCCTAGTTGCTAACCCTGACGCACGTATCGTGTTAGAAGGTCATGCTGATGAGCGTGGTACTCGTGAATACAACATGGCTCTTGGTGAGCGTCGTGCGAAAGCAATCAGCCGTTATTTGACTATTCAAGGCGTTGCTGCATCTCAAATCGAAACTGTAAGTTTTGGTGAAGAAGTGTCTGTAGCATTTGGTCACGAAGACAACGCTTGGCAGTTAAACCGTCGAGTTGAAGTACGTTACGAAAAATGATCTTTAGAAAAGTAAAGATTCGTTCTGTTGCAATGGTGCTGTGTTTTACAGCGCCATTTGCAATGGCCGAAACTCAACAAGCAAGAACTGCATTGTCTCCCTCTGCTGCCGCTGAGTTGCTTTTCCAATTGGAAACATTGCAACAGGAAGTACAAAGTTTACGAGGACAGCTAGAAGAGCAAGGGCACGAATTAAAGCTAATCAAAGAAAGTCAGCGAGACCGTTATATCGATCTTGATAAGCGCTTATCTCTACTTATGACATCTTCTCTTAATAAACAGGTTACATCTGCTGCCTCTAGCTCGCCAGTTGAGCAAACGGCGCCAGCTCCTGTAGTGACTCCTGTTAAACAAGAGCGACCCACTGTTAGTGCGCCAATATCACCACTAGCACCTGTTGCTTTACAATCGCCAACAGAACAAGCTAAACAAGCATACAATGAAGCTTATAATTTTATTCGTGAGCGTAAGTTTGGTGAATCTGAAACAGCATTCGCTCAGTTTGTACAAGATTATCCAAATAACACATTAACCGGTAATGGTTATTATTGGTTGGGTGAAGTGAAGTTAGTGCAAGGGAAGTCAATTGAAGCAATCAACGCTTTTTCAACTGTAATTCAAAAATTTCCGGGCCACAGTAAAGAGCCAGATTCTTTGTATAAGCTTGGAACAGTTAATGACCAACTTGGAGACTCAGCAAAGGCCAAGTCTTATTTACAAGATGCCATCAGCCGTTTTCCTGAAAGTAAAGCTGCTAAGTTAGCGTCAGGTTACTTAAGTAAAATTAAATAGCTTGCAATCCTCAACGGGCTCTGTAATATACGCAACCCGTTGGGTCGTTAGCTCAGTTGGTAGAGCAGTTGACTTTTAATCAATTGGTCACTGGTTCGAATCCAGTACGACCCACCAACGTTTAATTCATTTTTGTGATTTTTGGGTCGTTAGCTCAGTTGGTAGAGCAGTTGACTTTTAATCAATTGGTCACTGGTTCGAATCCAGTACGACCCACCAAAAACACTCATTCCACTCCCAGTTTCTTAAGGGGTAATGATATGTCTGATCTTCTTAATAAAGCTGCCTTGCGAGAAACTGTTCAAAAGCATTTGTTTTCTGCTGAAAAGAACTTGCAGAAAGAGTCTTTAGATAGCGAACAAATTCGTAATGAGATCAAGCTTTTACTTAAGCAAAAAAATGCTGCTTTAGTCGCTCATTATTACACAGAGGATGCGATTCAAGAGTTAGCAGAAGAAACGGGCGGTATTATTGCAGATTCTTTAGAGATGGCTCGCTTTGGCGCTAATCATGAGGCGCAAACATTGGTTGTAGCAGGCGTTAAATTCATGGGAGAAACGGCCAAAATTTTAAGTCCTGAAAAAACTATTTTAATGCCTACATTAGAAGCAACTTGCTCTTTAGATATTGGCTGCCCAATTGATGAGTTTTCTACTTTTTGTGATCAGCACCCAGACAGAAAAGTTATTGTTTACGCCAACACTTCAGCTGCAGTTAAGGCTCGTGCTGATTGGGTTGTCACTTCAAGTATTGCGCTTGATGTTGTTAATCATCTAGTTGAACAGGGCGAAAAGATTGTTTGGGCACCTGATCAGCATTTGGGTGGGTACATTCAACGCGAAACAGGTGCAGATATGATTCTTTGGGATGGTGCTTGCATCGTTCATGAAGAGTTTAAAGCTAAAGGTATTCTAGACTTAAAAGCCATTTATCCAGATGCCGCTGTGCTTGTTCATCCGGAGTCGCCAGAATCTGTTGTGGAGGTGGCAGACGTAGTAGGTTCTACTTCGCAACTGCTGAATGCATCTAAAAAAATGATAAACAGTACCTTTATCGTTGCAACAGATAGGGGGATTTTCTACAAAATGAAGCAAGCGTCTCCGGATAAGCGATTCGTTGAAGCTCCAACAGCAGGCTCAGGGGCAAGTTGTAGAAGTTGTGCTCATTGCCCTTGGATGGCCCTTAATAGCTTGGAAATGCTGAGGGATTCGCTTAAAAACAATTTAGGTGAAATTCACGTACCAGAAGAAACAAGAGTGAAAGCTCTTATTCCATTACAGCGGATGTTGGACTTTAACGCCTAAGTCAATCTTGTTCATTATCAAAGTAGGGGCTCTCAATTAAGAGTCCCTAGATATTTCATTTCTAAGTCTGCAAACGCCAATTGTAAGCGATCACATTCTAAGCTCTTCTTATTATATTCTACGCGTAACCCTTGAAGATCCTTACTTGATTTTGAGTTCAGTAACTGATTCTTCAGGCTGGTTGTTTGTTCTACTAGAGTTCTATTTTTTTCTCGTTGCTCTAGAAGCTCTATGTGTTCTTGCGGCGTTTCTCCGTTGCTTGTTTTAGCGAGAGCGTTCACTTTTTCTTTTAATTGGTTATTTTCTTCTTCAGCAGTTTCTAGTTCTTGAGCCAATAAAGTAACGCAGGTCTCAGACTCTTGTAGAAGTCGCTCTAGCATGTTTGTGTCTTTATCTTGTTCAATTAGGTTCTCACTTGAGTTGCTTTCTAGAGCGATATTTAAGTCATCACGTAGAGAGTCTAATGTCTCCTTCCGACTGGCATGAAGGTTTTGAAGGTTTCCAATCGCTGTTTCGTTACTGCGTGATAGCATTTTTTCTAGCTCGGCAAGTTTTTCATCCTTAGCATTGAGATCTTGTCTTAGAGAGGCAATTGATAAGTTTGATGTCTCCATCTCCGCTTCTAGTTGGAGGATGATTGTTTGTGACTCTTCCGCTAATCTTTCCATTTTTGCTATAGCAACTTTTTGAGACTCAATACTATCACCAGAGCCTTGGTTCTTTCTCGCTTGATCAATTTTAATTTTTAGCTGCTCAATCACCATTTTCTGGCGATTAGATAGACTGTTAAGGGAGGATATTTGTTTAAAAGTCGCGCTTTTTGTATGCGCTTTTTGATTTTGTGTTTCATGTAGGTGAGCCTGAATCTCAGGGAAATCATCTGCATGTAACTTTTGAGTGGCTTCTAGGGCTTTTATTTTTCTCTGTAATTCATCAATTTCCATTTGCAGTCTTTGTTGCTCAGTAACCTTAATGCCCATTTGCTTAATACGCTTATTGGCCCGATCAATGTTGTTGCGTAAATCTTCGTTAAGCAGCATTTGGTTTTTTGATAAAGACTCTTTTGTGATAAGTAGCTCGGAAGATTGAAAGAACTCATCTTCCATGTCCTTTAAGTTTTGTTTTAATTCCTCTGGATCTGCTGTCTGCAATTTAGCGGTGGATATAGCGTAAAGTAAGTTAGCTAGGAAGCGGTTTAGAATTGGCTTAGGCTGTTCACTGGCTTGGTTTAAGACAATAGCGCGTTCAGCTCTTAAAATGGTTCCCCATAACTTTAAAGTATTTGTTTCATGTTGATTTTCTTGCTTTGGGTTGAGCATGGCCGAAGCATGGCTTATTTGTTGATCAAGAAAGAGTGCTAAGCGCTTAAAAGCTTTGGTGTTGTCTGGTAAATTTACAGAATCTGTATTGTTGCTCTCATTCTCTTTGGGGGGGGCAGACTCTTGCTCCTGCTTGTGAATATTTTTGTTTAAACGGTGAGAAAGCCATAAAAATGTTAGATTAGCCAACATAAGAAAAGTCGTGAGTTCCAGTAATGTCCAGACTAGCCACTTTGGCATAATTCCTCCTAGCCCCAAGAAAAAATGGGCATGATATCCATTATTGTTTAGGCACAATAAAGCAGTATACTTGCTTTATGCAATCCTACTATATTAACGGAATTCAATGTCTTATGAGTAAAGAATTTATAACGTTCATGCGTAATCGTGTATCCCTGCCGATACTAAACACGCCTGCTCCAACACAAAATGAATGGGAATCTATTCTTGATGCAGCAAGTCGTGCAGCAGACCACGGCAACTTAAAGCCATGGCGCTTCCGTATTTATGAAGATGAAGGGAGGGCAAAGCTAGGTCAAATATACTGGCATCATGCTTTATCGGAAGTTGTCTCGATGCCTGAAAGTAAAGAAGAGGCTTTTATCAAAAAAGCCTTTCGAGCACCTGCTGTTTTACTAGTTTACGCTCACATACAAGAGCATCCGAAAGTTCCTGAAGTTGAACAGATCATGGCATCGTCTGCGGCAGCTCAACAAGTGCTACTTGGATTAAGTGCGCTTGGTTACGGTGGGATGTGGCGTAGTGGACCTGCTTGTTTTACAGAAAAGACAAAAGAGCTTCTTGGATTAGAGAAAAATGACCAAATCATTGGTTTGATTTATGCTGGCACACCAGAGAAAGTTGTGCCTAGCGTAACGGATACTAGGTTAAGTGAGCGTCTAGAATGGGTAAGAGATTAATTCTTAAGGTTTATTTTTCAAAACAAGTTGCAATCTAAAGTATTGGTCTCTAAAATACGCGCACAAATTACGCAGAGCGTAAATTTTGGTGAGCTGTCCGAGTGGCCGAAGGAGCACGCCTGGAAAGCGTGTATGTCGAAAGGCATCAAGAGTTCGAATCTCTTGCTCACCGCCATTATTTATTAAAGATTAAGATGTTAGAGTTAAGGCTTGATCTTGTACTGAAAAAAGTACATCAGTAGAAGTCGAATAGATTTACGTCTATTCGGCTTTTTTATTGCTCTCATTCAATGCTTTACTTATGTATATTTAAGACGAAAGGTAGGTGTATATTTAAGACGAAAGGTAGGGCATGGTGGTGCTTTCATTTTTAAAATCTATCTTTCGATAGTACAGATTTAATTGCTCAGCAACGCGTCGGCTTGCTCAAACACAACTGGTCGGCCTTCTTTAGTGGTGGATGTTACTGTCATTTTGGCTTGCAGCATAAGTTGGTCGTCTTTTGCTCTATAAACGCTTTGATTAAAAGTCAGTTTTAGTTTTGAGATTCTTTCAGCGCTAGTTGCAATGTAAAACTCATCATTGCTTTGCAATGAGCGCTTGTAGTCGAGTTCGGCTTTGATTAGGACGAGGTGTATACCTTGCCTGGTGATTTCGGCGAAGTCTAGCCCTTTGGTTTTGATAAATTGATGACGGGCGTGCTCTAAATAATTTTGGTAGACCGCGTTATTTACTATGCCTTGAATATCACATTCGTAGTCGCGCACTTGAAATAAAGTACGGTGTGTTTGGCTTGAGGGTTTTGGCATATTGTTACCTTAAAACAAAAGTCTTTATTCGTGATGCGTAACGCAGTTTTTGCCGGACCGTTTGGCAAAAACTAAGTAATGCTGAGCTTTCTCAATGAGGTCGTGAGGGCTTTCATTTCCAAATAGAGTTCCTAAACCAATAGATACTGTAACTTGACGTAAAGGTACCTTTGATTGTTTGTAACGTATCTTCTGTATGGAAACTTGGTGGCGTATATGCTCAGCTAATTCTGCAGCTTCACTTAGCTCAGTCTCACTGAGTAGCATTGCATATTGTCCACCTTGAAAGCGTGCAAGGAAACCACCTTCTGGTAATAAACTTCGTAAGAGCTTTGCTATATAGCGAATGAGAGAGGTACCGGCTTTTTTAGTGTATTCCTGATTAATGCTTCCAAGATCATCTATATCAATCATCAATAGAGTTAAATCATCTTCGGCATAAGGCACTAACGAGAAGAGTGTGCGCTCAAAACCTTTTTCATTAGCCAATAAGGTCATAGGGTCTAGTTCAGTGCTTTGTTTTGCATCTGCTAGTTCTGCTCTCAACGTTGCTAGCTCTTCTTGAGTAGATACCAATGAGTCATTAAAGTGCTCAACAACTTGATTCATTTTGAACGTATTTAATTCGAGCAATGAAGCGATACGTTCAATTTGATTGGTATCTTTGGTATTTTTTAAGGCCTTCTTTCCCTGGCTAAGTGTTTTAGAAAACAGTGTTAATTCTTCAGCGACTTGACCGGATTCAGATTCTAGGCTATCGGTGAGTTGTTTTAACACAGGGCCTTGGCGATGGGCATGCTGAAATTCTTCAGACAATAAAAACTCGCTAAATAGCTCCTGAGAAACAAATGCAGGTAAGCTACCGAATCGACGCAAAGCGGTATCAACAACTTTGTTTAATTCAGGTGTTCTGTTAGAAGCATACTCATACCAAATCCCATAATTATAGGGTGTTGGTGGAATATCTAATTTCTCCATTAAAGGAATGGCTGACCGCATTAAATGATCTGCTTGTTGCTTATTATGCTGGAACATTCGCGCCTCTGCTGTAACTTTGTTTTTTATTAAAGGAGATTAGTTCCATCATAGTTAATAACGCTTGATTTGTCTGTATCACTTTAGTTTTCTTTACTATAGATGCCATGGTTTTTGTGATGAAAAACAACATTAGCCGCCATTGAATTTGCTTGAATAGCCTTCTTTTTCAAGCATGTCTTTAATTTGTTGGCGTTGATCGCCTTGTATTTCGATTTGACCGCCTTTAACCGCACCACCAGTGCCGCATTGGGTTTTCAATTTTTTGCCCAATTTTTTAAGCTCATCTTGTGTAATAGGTAGACCTTTAATGATGGTAACACCTTTGCCTTTTCTGCCTTTTGTTTCTAGAGATATGAGCACTTTGCCATCACCAACAATTTGTACATTTTTACATTGGCAGTCTTCTACTGAATGTTCGCAATCTGGGCATAAGCGCCCTTGATCCGTTGAGTAGACTAAATTTCGCTTCTTCATGAGTAATACCTTATAACACTTTATTATCTTATAGATTTTACCATTTAGGAGAAGGGGATTCAGTTTAAAAAGCGCAATCTTCTGTATTTATTACATATCTGCACTAAGCTAGAAGGTAATCCTTTATGTGGGGCGTGTGTTTCGAGATGAAAAGATCATTGATTATCCGGCAAGCAACAGAAGCTGACCTTAATAGTATTCTTCTTTTCGAATTTCGAAATAGAAGATGGTTTTCTCAGTTTTTGCCAAAACACGTTCTACGCAAGCAAACAGAGAGCTATTTCAAATATTTACTCAATGGGAGATGTAAAAATCTGCAGTATCTGGTGGTTTTGCCCAGCGGAGAATTAATTGGTCGTTTCAGTGGTCAAGTGTTGGATGCAAAGCAGCGGACGATGGAGGTGTCTTATCGCATTGCTAGTGAATTTACTAACCGAGGAATTGCCAGATTTGTATTGAAGCGCTTGTTAATGTTATGGGCCAGCTATGGTATTACAGAAGTATATGCACAGGTGGCGGATCATAATAATGCGTCAATGAAAGTGCTAATGTCTTGTGGCTTTTATGTCAGTGAACGACAAGAAAACAGCATTAACTTTGATCCTGACATACACGATAGCTTGGTTTTTAAATGGGCAGCATCAGAAGAGGTTACCGCTCTGATGCCTATAGTGGAACTTCATGAGGTACTAGCAAATTAAGCATATCGATTATTTGATTACTTAAGGGGGCACTTAGCGTGAGTTTTTGCTCTGTCACAGGGTGAGTAAACTCGAGATGTGAGGCATGAAGCATTAATCTAAAGAGTTCCGGCCATTCGGCTTTAAGAGCTTTATTAATGTGTCGACAACCGTAACAGGAATCGCCAACTAGTGGATTCAACAAGTGTTTAAAATGTCTTCTTATCTGGTGCTTTCGTCCTTGCTTTGGCCTCACTTCCAACCAGCTTAAACGCATGCTTTGATATCGACTAACTGGAATCGGGACTTGATAACGTGTTAAACAGACAAATTTCGTCTCAGCCTCTTTTTCTGTTCCTTCGATTTTAAATCGAGAACGACCTTTTTGCTCATTTAGCTTGGCCAAAGGATAGTCTATGGTGCCTGCAGGGCCACAAAAACCACGAACCAAACAATGATATGTTTTGCTGGTTTGAGATTCTGAAAATTGCGCCGATAGATTTCTTGCCATTTCAGGGCTAAATGCCATGACCAAAACGCCAGATGTCCCTCTGTCTAATCGATGAACAGGGAACACCCATTTCCCCGTTTGATCTCTTAATCTTTGAACGACGGCGTCTTCTTCCTCTTTGGCTAAATGGGTCCGATGAACCAATAAGCCAGCCGGTTTGTTGACGGCAACCAGATAATCGTCCTGATATAAAATCTCTAATGTCATTTTGAGTTTTACTTATTTGCTTCGACAAAAGTCGCAATTTTTTGGGCAGCAATACGAACCAAGGTTTCCATGGCTTCATGGCTCGCCCATGCAATGTGAGGCGTCAGTAGAAAATTGGGATACTCAGCTAATTGATGTAGCGGATGCTCTAATGGCATCGGCTCTTGTGTAGCAACATCAAAAGCGGCGCCAGAAATCGCTTGCTGTTTGAATGCGTTAAGCAATGCGTGCTCATCAACGATTCCACCACGACTGATATTAAGCAGCAGGGCACTTGGCTTCATTAAAGCGAATTCAGTATCACTGATTAAGTTTTTAGTTTCTTCGGTTAATGGACAGTTTATGCTGATAACATCGGCTACTTTTAAAGCGCTTTCAAACCCAGTGTAACCGGTCCGAATCTCTTTCACTCCTTTACGCTCTGCAAAGGTAACCTTCATGCCAAACGCTTTTGCTATATCACCGACTCTTTTTCCTAAAGAACCGCCACCAATAATAACCATATTGGTATCGTGTAGATCTTTTATTGGGTAATCCAGAAAACAAAAGTGTTCAGAGGTTGACCACTTGCCAGCTTTCACATCTTGGATATAAGAAACAAGGTTCCTTCTTAATGCGAGGAGCATTGAAAATGTATGTTCAGGAACACTATTTACTGAGTAGCCTTCAACATTTTGTATAGCAATACCTTTCTCTTGGCAGGCGTTTGAGTCTACATTGTTAATGCCTGTTGCCATAACTTGAACTAACTTCAAGTTAGAGGTTGTTTGGATCGCGCCTGCGTTCAATACAATTTTGTTGGTTAAGACAATATCGGCGTCTTGGATGCGCTCTGCTACTTGTTCAGGTTGTGTGTTTTGGTATTCAACCACTTCGCTAATTTGTGTTGGTAGTTCAATACTAATGGTGTCTGGGAATGAACCTCTGTCTAAAAAAACGGCTTTCATAATTTATTCCTTATTTTTGTCTAAAAGTGTTTCTAAGTGAGGAAATATGTTCTTCAGTACGATAGGTTGCCCTTTGGAATTTGGGTGAATTCCATCGTTTTGCATCAGTTCTTTATTCAACGCAACATCTTGAAGCATAAAGGGTAAATAAGCTAGATTGTATTTTTCTGCGATGTCTTTGTATAAATTAAAAAACATCTCTGTATAACGCTTTCCGTAATTCTGAGGAATCTGATTACCAATGAGTAAAACACTAGAATTCACTTGATGAGCTTGCTCAATCATGGTTTCAAGATTGATTGTGGTCTGATTTAGAGGGTAACCTCGTAATGCATCATTAGCACCCAACTCAAGAATGACCCATGTTGGATTGTGGCTTTCTAATAAAGCAGGAAAACGAGAAAGGCCACCTTGAGTGGTTTCTCCGCTAACACTGGCGTTTACAACCTTTATTTCAGGGTTTGATTGAGAAAGTTGTTTTGTTAGTAAACTAACCCAACCATCTTGTTGTCGTAGGTTATAGGCTGCACTAAGACTATCGCCCATAACCAATAATGTAGACGCCGAAGCAAATGAGCTAATGAAGAGAAATGTTATTGTACAGAATAGTACGAAGTGTCTTTTTATAAACATATTAAACCTTATAGAGTGAAACAGCATGGCAAAGAGTACCGCGATTAAAGTTACTAATCTAACGCATACAGTAACTTCGAATACAGGGAATTTAACCATATTGAAAGGAATAAATATGGAAATTATGGAAGGTCAATCTGTGGCAATCGTAGGTTCTTCCGGTTCAGGTAAATCAACATTATTAGGATTACTGGCAGGTTTGGATGTTAATACATCAGGAGACATCACTCTTTACGATCAACCTTTCTCTGACCAAAGCGAGGAAAAACGAGCATTAATACGCGGGCAGTATGTTGGCTTTGTATTTCAATCATTCCACCTTTTGCCTAGTTTGCAGGCAATAGAAAACGTCATGTTGCCAGCAGAATTGAAAGGTGACAAAGACGCTCGCAAGAAAGCAGAAGCCTTGCTAGATAAAGTAGGCTTGTCTCACCGATTAACTCATTATCCAAATCAATTGTCTGGTGGTGAGCAACAGCGTGTTGCCATTGCAAGAGCCTTTGCTTCCCAACCTAAAATCCTGTTCGCGGATGAGCCAACAGGGAACCTTGATGAAGAAAATGGCAATCTGATTATTGAGCTATTGTTTGATTTAAACAAATCACAAGGAACCACTCTGGTGATGGTAACTCACGATAATGAGCTTGCGAAAATGTGCGACCGTCAATTGGTCATGTCTGCGGGTCTGCTTACGGAAAAAACGCTATGAGTTTTACGTTTCGTTTGATGTTAAGAGACATCCGAAGTGGGGATTTAATCACGCTTCTCATGGCGCTTATTATTTCAGTGAGCACAGTCACTTCGATTGGACTCTTCATTGACCGTCTGCAACTTTCTTTTGAGCAAGAGTCGGCAAACCTTTTGGCGGCCGATCGTTTAATCCGATCAGATGAGCTTATTTTAGATGAGTGGAAACATGAAGCTCAGAGCTTATCGTTAGAGCAAGCTGAGCGAACTTCTTTTACTACCATGATGTTCGCTAAAGACTCCCTCCAATTATCTCAACTTAGTGCGGTAAGTGATAATTATCCGCTACGAGGCGCTTATCTTATTGATGACACTTTGTTCGGTACAGGGAAAAGTACAGCAGATTCTCCGAAACAAGGCGAAGTTTGGGTGTCATCCAGACTTGCTAGTTTACTGAATATCAGCATTGGTGATGAAGTGGAAGTTGGCGAAGCTTCATTAATTGTTTCCAATTATCTCGTAAGAGATCCAGGTTCAAGTACATCTGCTTTCGCTATTTCACCGCGTGCGGTGATGAATATACAAGACCTGGCTGCTACCAATGTCATTATCCCTGGAAGTCGTGTTCGTTACTCTTTATTGCTAGCTGGTGACAGAGAAGCTTTATCAGAATATGAAGAATGGGTGAAACCTCAACTTGAAGACGGACAGCGTTGGCAAACTCCTGCTCAGCGTGGCGAGCGTATTGGTGACACTATTGGGCGTGCAGAATCTTTCTTGTTACTTGCCGGTACGTTAGCCGTTGTTATGTCGGGGGTTGCCATGGCGCTTGCTTCTGCTCGTTTTGTTAAGCGTCACCTAATGCAAGTCGCGATCTTAAAAACGCTTGGCGCCACGCCGAAATTATTAACGCGAATATTTGCTCAGCAGTTATGTGCCTTGTTGGTTGTTGGGGCGCTTATTGGTCTTGGTATTGGTTGGGGAATACAGGAGGTTATCGTTTCCCTGTTGTCTAGCTTGGTTTCAACCAGTTTACCTGCGCCTTCTGTCGATCGTTTGTGGTTAGGTGCCGCAACTGGTTTTATTTCCATGTTGGTATTTTGTTTGCCACTTATGATGAGGTTGATAAAAATCTCGCCATTATCCGTGTTGCAACCCAATGGCAAAATTGAACAAAACACCTTGTTTGTTTATGTCATTGGTTTTATTGGTATGTATGGTTTGATGTGCCTTTACACTAATGGCATTGTGCTGCCAAGTATCATGACGGTAGTGATTGCTGGTATCAGTTTGTTAGTTGCTGGAATTGGTTGGTTGGCTTTCAGGCTAGGACGCTCGCTTACTTCTGGTGCAACCAGTGGCTGGCAAATTGGCTTGGCTTCTTTGTATCGCCGCTTAGTCCCCAACTTGTTTCAGCTTCTGGTTTTCACTCTAATTATCATGCTGACGCTGATCTTGATCGGAATTAAATCAAGCTTGATTGCCGATTGGCAGCAACAGTTACCAGAAGACGCTCCGAATCATTATTTGTTTAATGTTCAAGCCAACCAAATCGAGCAAATCAATAATGAGACAACTCAGCTTAATGTTGATAAATCTGACTGGTATCCTATGGTTCGTGGCCGCGTTACTGCGGTTAATGAAGACTTGGTTCAAGATCTTTATCCAGAAGCTCGAGGTGAGCCTGAATTGTTTGAACGCGAGTTGAATCTCACTTGGTCTGATACGCTTGGCCAAGGGAATGAATTGGTGGCTGGTGATTTCAATGCAGAAGGCTTGTCTGTTGAACAGGAAGTGGCTAAAGAAGCGAACCTTTCCCTTGGTGATGAATTAACCATCAACATTGGTGGCAATGTTGTTACCTTGCCCATTACGTCTGTTCGCACGGTTGACTGGGGTTCTATGCAGCCTAACTTCTATCTCATTCTGCCGAAAAGTGTTTTAGAGGATTATCCTGCGAACTTCGTGAGTAGTTTGTTTATTAGTGATGAATCCGCTCAACCTTTCTATCGTGCGATGTCGCAATTCCCAACTGTGTCTATTTTGAATGTAGGTGATATCTTGAAGCAGATACAAACTATCATCGGACAGCTATCTCAAGCGATCCAATTGGTTTTGCTTTGTATTCTAAGTGCTGGTGCTTTGGTACTGCTTGCCAGTGTGCGATCAACATTGGAAGAACGGTTGGAAGAAGGTGCATTACTCCGAGTGTTAGGTGCAAAAAGTTCATTGGTAAGACAAGCCTTGTTTGTTGAGTTTGGTGCACTTGGCTTCTTCTCAGGAGTGATAGCCGCCATTGGTGCTGAAGCTTGCCTATATGGATTGCAGGTGTTTGTATTTAATACCGCTCCAAGTTTTCATTTGTCTTTATGGCTATTTGGCCCATTAATCGGTGTTGGGGTGATTTCAACCATTGGTATATTTGCCAGTAGGACTGTGTTAAAAGTGCCGCCCATGCTTTTATTGCGTGGGTTATAATTAGGTACTTTTTCATTAATCTGGGTTGTTTGAATGTTTGTAGAAAAGCATGGCTATATCGTCAGCCGCCATACTCGCGAAGTAGGCGGCCAGATAGAAATGAGCCTTTTTATTAAAACATCGGAAGGAACTGTTAAGGTTCTACCGGACAAGCAACAAAGTGTCTTTTTCACTGATGCACCACTTGATATCCTTCCTAACGAACTAGCTGGGGTCCAATGTACTGAATCCCAGTTTCGATCTTTTGATAACGTTCCTGTTAGTATCATTCAGAGCCACAGTCTGACCATCCACCAGCAAATGGTGAACTTAGTAAAGCGCAACGGTTTTTCCGTTTTTGAAGAAGACATTAAAGCCCATAATCGCTATTTAATGGAACGCAATATCCGAGGCTCTGTTCGGTTCATTGGTGTTCCCGATACGGCTAATCAAGTCTATCGCCAAGCAAAAATTATTGCGGGTGAGTGGCGTCCAGATTGGCAGGTTTGGTCCTTGGATATCGAAACCTCTGTTTCCACGAATACCTTATTATCCATTGGTATTACCGCAAAAGACCAACGCATCGCCTTCGTTGTCACAAAGAGTCCTGTTGATAGCGAGTTGGTTCATGCTTTTTCCGATGAGAAAAGTTTGCTATTGGCCTTTATGCGATATGTGAGAACCCATTCTCCCGATATTTTTATTGGTTGGAATTTAATTGGCTTTGATTTGCAATTTATTGATCAACGTTGTCAGATATTAGGGATTCGACCAGCATTTGGAGTAAATGGTGAAAGCTGGAATATTCGATCGTCTGATAATCAGGGGCGATATTTCATCAGTATTCCGGGGCGAGTGGCGTTAGACGGCATCACTTTGTTAAAAGTGGGCGGCTATCATTTTGAATCATACAGTCTAAATAATGTCAGCAAAGAAATTTTAGACGATGGTAAGCTATTGCACGGCGGTGACCGTTGGCAGGAAATAGAGCGCCTACACAAAGAAGATTTGAACGCTTTTATTGCCTATAACTTGCAAGATTGTGATTTAGTTTTAAGAATCTTTGAAAAACTTAAATTAATCGAGCTACAGCAAACTCGTGTTGACCTAACGGGGATTCCTTTAGAGCAACCGGGGGGCTCGGTTGCTTCGTTTGAGAATCTTTATTTACCACGTTTACATAAAGCCGGCTTTGTCGCTCCAGCTTGGCGTAATGAAGACTTTGTACCCAGCCCTGGTGGCTTTGTGATGTCATCCATTCCAGGGCTTTATAAGAATGTCTTGGTGTTTGATTTTAAAAGTCTGTATCCGAGCATTATTCGCACCTTTCATATTGATCCATTAGCGCGAGTCTCCGCTCAACACGAAGGAAACAAAGGGTCAAACGTAATTAACAACCGATTTGTCCCCGGCTTTTTGGGTGCGGGCTTTGATAAAGAAAAAGCTATTCTGCCAGACCTTATCTCTGAGCTTGCTCAAGCAAGAGAAGAAGCCAAAAGAACTCACAATGATATTTTAAGTTATGCCATTAAAATCATAATGAACTCTTTTTACGGCGTTTTAGGCTCCAATGTTTGCCGTTTTTACCATGCTGAGTTAGCCAGCTCTATTACCATGCGCGGCCATGAGTTGTTAGCAAGAACTAAAGCTTGGATTGAAGAGCGTGGTGCTAAAGTGATTTATGGCGATACAGATTCTTTATTTGTTACGTTGAATGATGCGCAGATTGACCCGCAGTTATTTGGAGAGCAGCTTTGTGCAGACATGAACTCATGCTTACGGCAATGGTGTCGTGACTATGCTCAGTTAAACTCTTACTTAGAACTCGAATTTGAACAGGTTTATGACCGCTTCTTTATGCCAACGATTCGTGGCCAAGAAGAGGGTAGTAAAAAACGCTATGCGGGTCGTTCTAAAGGGAAATTGGTCTTTAAAGGATTGGAAGCCGCCAGAAGTGACTGGACGCCATTGGCAAGACAGTTTCAACGAACCTTGTTTGAAAAAATCTTTAACGATGAAAATCCCATTTCATATATCCAAGACACGATTGAAAAGTTAAGGGCAGGGTATTACGACGAGCTTTTGGTGTACAGCAAGCAGTTAAGCCGACCTTTGTCTTCTTATGCAAAGAACAAACCGCCTCACGTTAGAGCTGCTGCGATTATTGACCAGAAGCGGGCGGAGCTTGGACAACCGCTCGAATATGATAAAGGGCGGAAGAGAGTCTACTATGTGTACCAGATAACGGGCGTAATTCCTTATGAAACCACAGATGATTTAGTGAATTTAGATTATGAACATTACATAGAGAAGCAAATTGAGCCGATTGCTGATAGCATTCTGCCTTTCTTCCTTACTAATATGGAAAGCATTCTTTCTCAGCAAATCTCACTTTTGTAACTTTTGTTGTTAGCAGCTACAAAACAATCATCTGCTCTTAAGCTCAATACCAAAGAAAGTCTCGGTATTTTTATTCGTATTTAAAATTAGCTCTTCTAATGTGATACCTTTTAAGCGAGCAACTTCCATGGCGACCCAAGGCAAGTATTTTGGATGATTTTTCTTAGGTCTTGGTCGAATATTCCTAGGTAGTAAATAAGGTGCGTCGGTTTCGATTAGTAATTTATCTAACGGAATATGTGGCACTGAGGCTTGCAAGTCCGCGCCTCGTCGCTCGTCGCATACCCAACCAGTAACGCCGATATAAAGTCCTAAATCTAGATAATTATTAAGTTCTTCTTGGTTGCCTGTAAAGCAATGGATTATCGACTTCTTCGCCAATTCTGGATGTCGCCTCAGTTGTTCAAGCATTTCTATATGGGCGTCTCTTTCGTGTAAATAAAGCGGTAAGTTATGTTCGAGTGCCAATTCGATTTGCTCGCCAAAAGCATAAAACTGTTCATCTGGCGTAGAGTAGTTGCGGTTAAAATCGAGTCCTGTTTCTCCGATGGCGATAGGCTTTGCTGTTTGGATAAGCTCGGAAAAATCCGCTTTACTGTTTTTGCTCCAGGCTTTTGCTTGATGAGGATGGCAACCAAGAGTATTCCAAATCTCAGTGTGTTCTTTTCCTAAATTTTGCACTAACTTACTTTCTTCTAAATCTGACGCAATACAAATCATGCCGTTTACGCCGACTTCCCGCATTTCAGTTAAGGTTTGCTCTATATTGTCCAGAAGAAAGCTATGGTTAATGTTTACGCCTATATCAATCATAAATTGCTCATATTGTTGAGTTGTGCTTTTAAAGATGTAAATGTAAGTCAGTGTTAAGAAATAGAGCAAAATAGACTCGTATTTCTCGTAGATTGAGGTGATAAAAAATAAATAAATGTTAAGCTTTAAGTGTTTAAATTATTTAGTAAACCGCTAAACAGCTGTATAGAAGCAAAAAAAATACTGTAACTCATAGCTGAATGCAATATCATAGTTATAATGGATCGAAGCATCATTTAGAAAAACGTTTGGAGTAATATATGGCAAGCATGTTAGAAGCTGTAGACCAAAGAACCAAGTTGGTAGGCGAAAACCGATTGGAGCTACTTATGTTCTGCCTCGGTGGAATGCAAATGTTTGCAATTAACGTGTTTAAGGTTCAAGAAGTAGTACAGCTTCCGAAACTCAATCTCATGCCTCATAGACACCCTTCAGTCGCTGGTGTTACTCACTTCAGAGGTAGAACCATTCCTGTTATTGATTTATCCGAATCTATTGGTATGAAGCCGATTGACCGTACTAAACCATCGAATTTGATTGTCACAGAGTATAACAATACTATTCAAGGTTTTATGGTGGGTGATGTTGATCGTATTATTAATATGAACTGGAATGAAATCTTACCACCACCAGATGGAGCGGGGCGTCAGCATTATTTGACAGCTATTACTCGAGTTAATGAACGTATTGTTGAGATCATTGATGTTGAGAAAGTATTAGCTGAAATATCACCTTATGATACGTCTATCAGTGCCAACGTGATTGATAAAGACTTATTATCACTTGCGAAAGGCTTAGAGGTTCTGATTATTGATGACTCTTCTGTTGCACGTGCTCAGTGTAAATCTACATTAGACTATTTAGGCATTGAAGTACATGAAGCAACTAATGGTAAGCAAGGGTTAGAGAAGCTGAAGAAGTGGGCTGATGGTAATGAAGTTGTCCCTGAAAAGCTTCTAATGGTCATCACCGATGCGGAAATGCCTGAAATGGATGGTTATCGTCTGACAAGAGAGGTGCGTGAAGACCCTCGTTTAAAAGACCTTCATATTGTTCTTCATACTTCTTTGAGTGGTAGTTTTAATAAGGCAATGGTTCAGAAGGTCGGTTGCGATGATTTCTTATCTAAGTTTCAACCAGATAAGTTAGCTTCTTTGATCCAAGAAAGGATTCGTAGCGTTGTATACCGCGATTAGTGTCTTTCTTTGATTTATTTGAAGAGCAGACTTAGGTCTGCTTTTTTATTTAAATTGTTTGGAATGTGTGTAAGCTGAGTTTGCTGTTTTATGATGCTAGAGTGGTGTTTGTTATTGGTTCTAATTGGCTCTGGAGCGGGTGCTGTTAGTAGCCTTATTCGATGTGCTCCTGCTCTTATTGCTTTGCCCTCTTTTTATTTTTTTCTCCCTTTATTTGATGTTTCCTTTGCTGAGGTGATGTTGCCAGTGATCGCCACTTGCCTTGTTGCCTTTATTCCGGCTCATTTACATGCTTGGATTCGATCCATGCAAAAAGGGCTGGTGGATTTTCAGCACATGATTAACTATGCACCTGGTTTCGCTATGGGCGGTATAATTGGGGCTCAGCTATTATCTCTGATCAACTTTGCGACCTTTAATATATTTTTTCTCCTAATTGCTATTATCGCAATCTTACTTATGATCTTCACTTTACGGTCGCCTCAAATTGCACCTCGAAAAACCAATAGAGTCGCTTATATTCCCGTTGGTTTAGGTCTTGGTGTGGTTTCACTACTTGCTGGAAACTGTGGGCGAGTGATGGGGCAGCTTCTTCATGTCAATAGCAATAACCCTGAAAAGAACGCTGATGGCACTATTCTAGGCTTTGCGATTTTTACTTCTATTGCTGCTATGGTTGGCTTCATTTATCCAGCCCAGCCTTTTGATCAATTTGGTTTGTCTGGGTTTGTAGGGGCGATTCATTTGCCCTCATTAGCTGTGTTGGCAATTAACTATTGGTTTTTTTACTGGCTCTGTTACAAACGAGAAAATAACTTAGACAGAGTGATCTTATACATCAGCGCAATCGTATTCCTTGTGTGTTCATTGGTTCGAATGTGGGTGAGTTGAGTATTAAGTTTTTTTCAATATTACCTCTGTTTTTATAGTTTATAATGGCAAATATAATGCTGTTGCTGAATCGAAATAATTGAGTGAAAGGTATGACATGAGCAAAACGAGTAACTATGGCGTACTGATGATTAATTTAGGGACGCCAGATGCACCAACAACGCCAGAAGTGCGCCGTTTCTTAAAGGAATTTTTATCTGACCCACGAGTGGTTGATTTAAACCCTTTACTCTGGAAACCAATCTTAAACCTAATTATTCTGACTTTGCGCCCGCCTAAGGTGGCTAAGATTTATCAACAGGTTTGGATGGAAGAAGGTTCACCATTGCTGGTGCTGAGTGATCGCTTAAAAGAAAACCTCAAAACAGCTTTGTTGCAAAAATTAGGGCAATCAGTTCCTGTTGAGCTGGCAATGACTTACGGTAATCCGAGCGTGGATAGCGCAGCTCAAAAATTAAGAGAGCAAGGCGTAGAAAATATTTTAGTCTTGCCGATGTATCCTCAGTTCTCTGCTACGACAACGGCAGCGGCTTACGATCGATTAATGTCTTCTTTAAAGCATTGCCCGCATTGGCCATCGTTTCAGCTACTTCATGATTATGCAGATCACCCTTTATACATTGAGGCTTTGGTGAAGTCAGTTAAGGCTCAATGGAGCAAACAAGGCGAGCGTCGCCACTTGGTATTTTCTTATCACGGTATTCCAAAGCGTTATGTAACAAATGGCGACCCTTATGCTCGCCGCTGTGAAATAACAAGTAAGCTGGTAGCGGAGCATTTAGGGCTTGAAGACAGTGAATGGACTCATGTTTATCAATCTCGATTTGGTCGTGAAGAGTGGTTGAAGCCTTATGCAGATGTAACTTTAACGGCTTTGCCATCGATGGGAACCAAGCGAATCAATGTTATCAGTCCTGCTTTTTCAATTGATTGTATTGAAACCTTAGAAGAAGTCTCCCTAGAATTAGGCGAAATCTTCGAAACTAATGGTGGTCAGGCTTTTGACTATATTCCTGCTTTGAATGAGTCTCCAGATCAAGTCGCTTTATACATGGACTTAATTGAAAAAAACACACAACAATGGACATGAAATGACTGTAATAAATAGCAATATAAACACCATTGCTTTTGATGCCGATGATACACTTTGGCGCAATGAAGAAATCTTTATCCATGCTCAGGATGAGTTTATTAAGCTGCTTTTGCCTTATCATGAAGAAAGCTACATTCGCTCTCATTTGGCAGAAATACAAGTTACTAACTTAGAAAACTTTGGTTATGGCGTGAAAGGCTTTACCCTTTCTATGATTGAAACCGCGATTGAATTGACCGAAGGCCGAGTGTCTGGCAGGGAGATTCATGAAATCATACAACTAGCTAAATGTATGTTGGCATCGCCTGTTGAGCTGCTACCGAACATCGAAACAGTGCTACAAGAGCTGAAAAAGAAGTTTAAGTTACTTGTGATCACCAAAGGAGACCTCCTTGATCAAGAAAGTAAACTAGCCCGATCAGGAATCGCAGAGTATTTCGATATCATCGAAGTAGTAAGTGAAAAAACGGAAGGTGCGTACCGTCAGATATTAGAGCGACATGAAATCTCGACTGAGCAATTCTTGATGGTAGGAAATTCATTGAAGTCAGATATTTTACCTATTCTGGATTTAGGCGCTCAAGCTGTTCATATTCCTTATCACAGCACTTGGGAACATGAGCAAGTTACGGAAGATACTCTGTCAAATTATCCACAGTTACAAAGCTTAAAGGGTGTAAATGAGCTTTCTGATTGGTTAAGGTCATTAAAGTAGTCGCTGCAAAACAAAAATGAGCAGCTTTTTAAAAAGTGAAGGTTATTATGAAAACAATCAAAATTATCTGTATTTCTCTTGTTTTTCTTTCGTCTTTTGCCCATGCGGAAGAAACAATGTGGGAAAAAATGAAAAGCGGTGCTTCAAGCTTATGGGAAAAGACAAAGAGCACTTCTTCTGACGTTGCGGAAGATGTTTCCGATAAAGCCTCTGAATTAAGTGACGAAATACCAGACAAAACAAAAGAAGCTGGTAAAAGCGCACTGGATGCCATGAAAGAAATTGGAACCGCTGCAGCAGAGAGTGCACGTAACGGTGCCGCTAAAATTAAAGAAATGGTGGACGAAAACTGTGAAGAAGATAATGCCCTTTGCTTTAAGGACAAAGAGTAATATCTGTGCGGAATGATGATGAGAAACAATCATCTAAAGTCACAAACTGGGAACAAGAATTTCTAGAGCAAAGTGACGCACATATCAAAGCAGCTAAAGTTCGTTATCGATGCCCTAAATGTGAAAGTTTGTTGGTGTTGAAACAAGGTAGCAAAGGGGAGTTTTGGGGGTGTGATTCTTATCCAATTTGTGATTACACCGCCAATAACGAAGATGGAAAGCCAGTTAGGGCAAAACGTTATTTGTGTCCATCGTGTCATTCTCCGTTACGAAGAAAAACCTTTAAAGATAATGTTTTCTGGGGATGTTCAAACTACCCAGATTGCAAAGTGACGGTCGAAGACGATAAAGGCGTACCATCTAGCACTAAAAAGTATCCTTGCAGAGCCTGTGGTCATTATCTCATTAGGAAAAAAAGTAAAAACGGTTACTTTTGGGGCTGCATCCAATATCCAAAATGTACCAACACTTTAAATGACGACAAAGGCTTACCCGTTCTCCGTAAGAAGTCCTTATAAGTTATGGGCTAGCCTGATATTTTTTCTCAATGTCTTTTAATGCTTCGCCTAAGAGGCTGAACTCAAATTTAAAGCCTTTCTGCTCTAATCTATAAGGTGTAACTTTCGCTCCCTCTGTTAATAAACTCGCCATTTCACCCAAGAGTAAAGTCATTAGCCATTTTGGTGTAGGTATAAAAGCTGGGCGTTTAAGAGACTGCCCATAATTTAAAGCAAAGGATTTTTGGTCAATGAATTGCGGTGCAACAAGATTATAAACACCGTTATAGCTAGGATCCGTCATTGCTTCCACGATGGCTTTTAGAACATCGTCAATGTGAACCCAAGACAACCATTGTTTGCCTCCTGAGATTGGTCCACCTAAACCAAGTTTGAAGGGAAGGCGCATTTTATCCAATGCGCCTCCGAGCCCAAGAACCACGCCTAAGCGAAAGATTACAACACGGGTTATATCGCTTGAAAATTGCAAAGCAGCATCTTCCCATGCCTTGCATAAATCATGAGTAAAGCTTGGCACTGGTGCTGTATTTTCGTTTAAAACACCGTTTCTTGTTGTGCCATAGAAGCCAATGGCAGACATAGAAATGACACGCTTTGGCGGGTATTTAAGTTGCTTGCGTATATTTTCTGTCAAATCGACTCGGCTTGAATGCAGAATTTTCTTACGCTTTTTAGTCCAAGGTTTAGAGGCAATATTTTCTCCAGCAAGATTGATGAAAACATCAAATTCAATGTCTATCGTATTCAATGTATCAATAGTAACTTGCTCAATATCTGCGTCGATATCCGATTTTTTCTTTCTAACTAATGCGTAAATCTTATGATTATTTTCTAGTAATTGCTGACGCAAAACATGTCCGATAAAACCCGTTGATCCAGATAATAGAATTACCATTGTGTCCACTCTCCATTGATGGCTTTTCTAAATTTATACGCTTAAAAAAGGAAATAAGATCAATGCTTTCTCGATTTTTCTAGCTGAACTCGAATATTGGCTATTTTTTGTCAAAATCATCCAAGAGATTTGCAGGTTTTTTTATCTGCACCTTCTTTTTCTGCAATAGGATGGCTAAAATGAATTGTCAAAAAACTTTAGGTATCAGAATGCTACGCAAAGAATACGATCACATCATACTTCTTGCACATGGAAGTCCTGACCCTCTTTGGAAAGAACCGTTTGAATCATTATATTTACAAATCAGCCAAATGTATGGTGCAGATAATTCCAGCTTAGCTTATATGGAACTGACGATTCCGACATTGGAAGATGCTGTTGCAGCGTTAAGCAGTAATGTGAAACAAGTAGCGGTATTGCCACTTTTTTTGGCCGTTGGTCGTCACCTAAGAAAAGACGTTCCTTCTCAAATTGAAGCTTTGCAGCGCAGTGATTTAGAGATCAAACTGCTTCCTCCTATTGGCGAAGATACCTTGGTGCAAAGCGCTATTCAAACGGCCATTGCTCAGCATTTAGGTAAGGCTTAGTATGTTGATACTTTTAATTGATTCATGGAGTCGAATTAATGTTATTTAAACATCTTCCTGATGAGATTTTTCAGGCATTAAGTGGCTCAAATAGGGCGTTAATTGAAGCGGTTTTAACCGATCTTGCTGAAATTTTCTATGATCATGCAGAAGACCCAATTAAAGATAAATCAACTATCATCGAATCAATTGAAGATACATTACACAAAGTAGATACCTTCTCATGGCACGATGAACAAAAAGAGTCTTTTGATTCCCCAAAAACCATCCACGATTATGCATTAAGAATTTATCACAGGTTGGTAAATACTGGTTGGTTGGTTGAAGAGCAAGAGCTCTATCGTGTCAGTGTCTTAATGACGCCTCAAATTTCAATGCTATTGCGTTCTTTGGTTGAAATCAGCCGTCATGGTAAGCGCAATTACGGTGCTACGGTTTTAAGTATTTTGAGTAACTTAGAGTCCGTTACCAAATACCCTAAAGAGCGTGGTGTGACTTTACGTCAATCGGCTGAAGCGTCTCGTGATTTCTCTGCACACCTTAACCAAATATTATTGGGTATCAGAAGTCTTCAGAAAGAGCTTTTTGCAAGCCGCGACCCTAAAACCATTGTCGCTGGTTTCTTTGATTTATTTGTTGAAGGCATTTTAATCGCCGACTACAAAACCATTAAGACGAGTAACAACCCATTTCGCTTCCGTCGCCAGATTCTAGAATTGACTCAGGACTTTTTATCGAACCCTGAAACGATGGATCAGGTTGCGCAATGTTATGCCGATCAGCAATTAATCAGCATGGCAGAAGCAGAAGTCATGGTTGAAAAAGATTGCCGAGATATTATTCAAACATTCACGAATATCGAGCAACGCTTAGAGAGAATTGACGAATATCGTTATCGCTTAGAAAAGCGGGCGGCAGACACCGCACGTTATATGGACAGTTCTCGACCTGGTATGGCGAACAAAATTTCTGGCATCATTTCAGACGTTGCTAAGTTCGAGAAATTGCCAGTTTTGAAAACCGTAATAGGCGCTCGTTTTGTTGGAATGGCTTCGGCCGCACAACCGACAAAACGCCGAGAGCCGCCACCGCCACGAGTGATGACGCCAGCTGAAGTGTCGGCTGATGCGATCAAAATACGAGATCAGCAGCGGCGCTTTCATGAGGCGCGTCAAGTTACAGTGCCTAAGATGCAGACTTACTTAGAAAAGCAAATGGCTACAGTCGATACTAAACATATTCTTGAGTTTACGATCGACTCCGTTGAAGATTTTGTTTGTTTTGATCATTTGCGTTACATAGGGTCTCTCGGTGTGAGTGCAAAGAAACTAGAAGACTTATTTGAAATACACTTCACCAACGAGTATTTGGATGTACATGAATTCGTTGAATGTCGCGAATTTAAAGTGGTACGTAGGAGTAAAGCGAATGCTTAAAGAATTAAAAAAGGTTGTTGAAGAGTCAGGGAAAGACGCCCAAGAGTTTCAGCAAACAGCGAATTTTGTTTTAGCGAACCAATTTGCGAGTGCCTATAAGCATGGACAGCGAAAACATTATTTATTGCTAGAAGCGTATCAAGAGTATTTTGATCGCTTATTTGATGCCTTAGGTATGAAGCTTTATATCAATGAAAACGAGCGTTTGGCTGGTGTATTGCCAATTCAGCGAGAGGCCTTTGTTCGATTGAAAACCGAAGAAACGCTGTTTTTACTAGTACTTCGTCAAATATACGAAGAGAAGGTTGAAAACTTCGAAGTCGATAATGGCTTTGTCGCAACCAATACTCATACGATTCTAGATCGCTTTGTCCAGTTAGTTAAACGTGAAATCCCAAGTGAAACTCGCTTTAAAGAAATATTAGCTTTATTTAGTCGTCATGGTGTTTTAATCCGTGGCAAAACCTATGAAGACGACAGTAAAAATCAGATGATTAATATCACGCCTGTTGTGCGATTGATCGTGACAGAAGCGTATTTGAGACAGTTAGAATCATTTAACGGTGCGGATCCAGATGAAGATGATATCGACTCGGATTCTGATTTTGAAACAACACAAGATACAAACCAAGAATAGGGCCTAAATATGAAAAAGCTAAATCGAATCGTATTAGTGAATTGGTACCTGCTTGGTGCAGAAGAAATCGAGATTCGCGGCAATACCGCTATTATTGGACCGACAGGTTCAGGTAAGTCTTCTTTGCTTGATGCTATTCAAACTGTTTTAACTGGCGCAAGTAAACGCCATTTAAACTATAACGCCAGTGCCAATGATGGCAAGGCAAGTGGTCGAAGTATTCGCTCTTATATTTTGGGTATGATCGACTCAGGCCAAGCTAATGCAAAGGTATTCGGTACACAACCAAGACAAGATGCGACTTGTTATCTTGCTCTTGTTTTCGAAGACAGTATCACAGGAAAAGAATCCAGTGTTGGTTTGACATTAAGTGCTTCTCTTGCTTCACCAGAAGAAGACATACTAGGGCGTTTTGTATTGCCAAATTACGGCGCAAGAAAAACCGATTTCATTGATGTAGTGGAAGGAAAAAGTTACAAAGCGAAGCCTTGGGTTGAAGTGCGTGAATCGATTAAAAAGATTTGCCTGGATCCGTACATTAAATCAGGCAGTGCATCGGCAACTCAATACATTAATCGCTACCTTGAAGAGTTAAGCCCTAGTTCAGAGCAACCGATTACGCTTGACTCCTTTTTAAAGAATTTCAAAAACGCATTGAAATTTGTTCCTATTGCCTCACCAACACGCTTTGTGCAGGATTTTGTTTTAGCTGAAGCGCCTCTTCAAGTTGGTGCCTACCAAAAATCGTTGAACGAATATCGTGAATTAGAAGCCAAAACCTTGGAAGTTTCTAAGCGTATTGATGATTTAAAATTAATTCAGCAAGATTGCGATAAGAAACACCAACAAGAACAAAGTGCGATCAATTACCAATGGATTGCAACCGAAGCACGTTTTGATGAGCTTGGCAGTAAACAAGACGAAATCCAAGATCAGTATGAGTTACAAAAAGAACGTGAAGATGAGATTGAAGAAGAGTTAACCACCCATGCGAGTCTATTAAAACAGCTGCAAAGTCAGTTACTTCGTTTTGAGCAACAATATGAACACTCTGATGTTGGTTTGAAGCTGCAGCAACTGGAGCAAAATAAAAAATTGCTTGTTTTGCAGGGCCAGCAAGATCAGAAAGCCGTTTTGCAAGCCCGTCAATTGACCTTGTTATTATCTTCGTTTACTGAGTTCAAAGATGTCTTGTCGAAAGAGGCAGTTGCTCTTATAGACGAATTTTCTTCATTTGAGGAGCTGATTTCAGAGAATGGAAAAATAGAAGGTAACTTAAAACCTCTCACACAAAAGTTAAGCTCTCTGAATGCCATTTTGGATAAAGAAAAGTCTCTTGTGTTTGGGCAAAGGTCTGAGCTAAACCGCACGATTTTGAACTTGAAAGATGAGTGCAAACAATTAGAGTCGGACGTTTCTTCTCTAAAAGGTGGCGTTAGTCCACTTTCTCAAAATACAAAACGCCTTATTGCCTTGCTAAAAGATGCCAATATTACGGCAACGCCTTTAAGCCATTTAGCAGAAGTTACAGACAGAAAGTGGCAAGATGCGATCGAAGGGTATTTGGGCGCTCAGCGAGAAGCATTGATTGTGGAGCCTGAAGACGCAGAAGAATCTATTCGTATCTTCCGCGCTCACCGTCGCCAATTAATGGGGTGTCGTGTTGTTGATACAACGCAAACCCGTTTGTGGTTAAATCGAGGCGATAGAAATTCAACATTACGCTTTATACGCTGTAATAATGATCATGCTCAGGCTTATTTAAATCGTCGATTAGGTGGTATTAAGCCGGTTGATACTGAACGTGAATTGTTAAGAGAAGACAGTGCCATGACAGCCGATGGCATGCTGAAGTTGGCGGGCACTATTTCTACCATACGTTCTGTTCCTCATATGATGGTCGGCATAAACACCGAAGGTATGCGTGACTCTCGTGAAAAACAACTTGCCACATTAAGCTCAGAACTAATGAGCTTCTTGAAAGCAGACCAGCGACTTGAGCAAGCGGATTCCTTACTTGGTCGCGTTATAGCGAATAATCAGTTTGATGTGGAAAGCTTGGGAAATGCGGGACATAGCATTACTCGAATGAACCAAGAACTAGAGGCCATTGAAGCGGAAATTGAACAGCTTCAAAAGCATGATGATACTGATCTTCAGGAGCGTATTGATGAGCTTAAAGAGCGTATCGCCGTCATCGAGTTAGAGCAGAAAAAATTGGACCGAGAACGTCAACAAATTTCTGAACAGTTTGGTGCGTTAAACTCTCAGAAGAGCCAATTGAGCTCTGCACTGTCAGCGCTAGATGAAGAGCGTAATCGCTTGACCTCCCATCCTAATTACGATGCTGAATTTGCAAGTGAGCGCTATTCACTACTAGAAAGTAGTATGGTAAGTGGCGCGGCTATTTATAAAGAAGCGATTAGCCGAGCCGAAAAAGCCAATGAGAAAGCTCGTAGCTTTGATCAAAAAGTTCGAAAAGAAGTGGCTGACCATTATGCGAAATATCATCAGGCGAATCTTGATAATGACACTCAGCTTGACTATTTAGAGTCTAAGTTTGAAGAGTTTGAGCATTATGTTTCTTATCAAATAGATGTTCTTAGTGAAACCGAATTAGCCAAATACGCTAAACGTGCAGAATTGGCTCGTCGAGAAGCAGAAGAAACCTTCCGTTCTGATTATGTGTCCAAATTGAAAGACTCTTTGGATCAAGTGGCACACATTATACGTGAGCTAAATGGCAGCCTTAAACGCCGTCCGTTTAACCATGAAGTTTATCAGTTCCGCTATTACCCAAATGGTGATATGAAAGACATTCTTGATCTTGTTGAGCGCTTCAGCACACAAGATCAAGCGAATGTTGGGGGATTATTTGATCCTAAAATGAGTGATGATCCTGAGCATGCTCGTGCGATATCAGCAATTCAAGAGCTGATTTCAGATGAAGAGAAGCAACAGGACTTAGCTGATTACCGTAAGTTCTATAACTTTGAAGTCGATATATTAGACTTGGAAGGCAACAAGAAGACTACTTTGAGCCAGCGTATTCAGACAGGTTCTGGTGGTGAGCACCAAATTCCATTCTATTTGGCGATTGCTGCTGCTTTGTCTACGACTTATCGATTGCATGAAACAATAGAAGGTGAAATCGTCGGTGGCTTTTCTTTGGCTATGTTTGATGAAGCTTTCAACAAAATTGATATGGTTAAAACATCCACTTGTATGGGCTTTATGAAAGATATTGGTTTGCAGGTGATTGCCGCAGCTCCAGATGATAAACGAGCTGTAATGGCTGCTAATATGGATACAATTATCAGTGTATGGCGAGAAGGCGGTGCAGTTTCTATTGATGTTGCTTACCCTAAAGAAAAAGGACAGATTCTCTTAAACGGTCAATCTGATGATACCTTGCTAACCAGCGTGTAATAGAGAATTAGATAGCATGACAATAGAGTCACAAATAGCCCAATCCATTACAGACAGCTTAGATGTTTACCATATAACTCTCGAAAATGAGAGTTATATGCATAATGTACCAGAAGGGAGCGAATCACATTTTAAGCTTGTTTTAGTAAGTAATGCATTTGAAGGGAAACGATTGGTTCAGCGTCACCAACTTATTTATGCTACCTTGCAAGCTGAGATGACAAAAATACATGCGCTTGCAATGCACCTTTATACAGTAAGTGAATGGGAGGAGCGCCAATCTAGCGCTCCAATGTCTCCAAAATGCCACGGAGGGGAATAGGGCGAATGGCCCTAGTATTTTATGAGTATTTCAGTTCAGACAAATGATTCTGTAGAAACGGTGACGATTACTATAGTCGGTAGTTTCGATTTCTCTTTATTTAACGAGTTTAGAGATGCTTACTCGAATTTAGGTAAAGTCTATAAAGGTTACATTGTTGACATGAGCATGGTCGAATATTTGGACAGTGCTGCATTAGGTATGTTGCTAAGCATGCGAAATTCGATTGATGCCGAAAGCAGCATCGAGTTGAAAGGAGCGAATGATTTTATCAAGAATATTTTAATGATTTCGCGCTTTGATAAGCGCTTCGATATTCATTAAGGGCTAAGCAAGATGAAATTATTATGCGTAGACAGTGAACCCGTTTATCGTGAAATTGTTTCTTTATGTGCTGAAAAGTTAGACATTCAAGTGAAGTCAGTTGCTACTTATGAAGAAGCAATTGACGCCTTTTCAACATACGTTCCAGATATAATCACTCTTGATATTATCTTAAAAGGTGGGAGTGGCTTTGATTTAATTCAGCAGTTAAAGAAAATGGCAGGAAGCCGCTTTATTCCTGTTATTGTCCTCGCTTCTCATACCTCTGATATTATGATGGAGAAGTGTTTTCAGGTTGGTGCTGATGATTTCCTTTCTAAGCCTTTTAATGAAGTTTTATTCAATATTCGCTTTAAAACTCATATACGTCATGTCGAGTTGATGAAGGAAATGTACCACAAAAACAGAACGCTTACTTACTTCCAAAAAGTTATTGAACGTGAACATGAAATGGCTCATCAAGTTTTGAACCATATTCAAATGAGAAGTGAGAAGAACTCAGAGCATCTCGCTATTACTCGTTTATCCGCGGCCATTTTTAATGGTGATTTGGCCTTAGTTAAGACTCGCTCTGATGATACTCGATTAGTTTTTGTCGGCGATTTTACAGGCCATGGTTTGCCTGCTTCCATTGGTGCGTTACCTGTCATGCAAGCTTTTTTTGACGCAGTCGAAAACCTCACAAGCATTGGCGAGTTGGGGTTACGTATTAATCAAATACTTTTAGGCATTCTTCCCGACTATATGTTTTGTGCGGGATACCTGATGCTAATTTCTCCTGATGGCGAGATTCAATATTGGGGTGGTGGAATGCCTAATGCGCTTATAAGGCGGGTAACAGGTGAAATACAGCCATTGACCTCTATTCATATGCCGTTAGGCGTGTTGTCTTCTTCTGAATTTGAATCCATTTTACAAAACGAGAAACTTGGTCAAGGTGACACTCTCGTTATCTTGTCTGATGGCGTTTTAGAGCTAAAAAATCATCAAAACCTGATGTTAGGAGAAGAAGAAGTGAATAAGCTCATCATAGAGTCTTATGGTGAAGAAGGCTTAGTTGAAGCACAAAAGAAAGTTGAAAAGAGGCTAGTTGATCATTTAGGTGAATCTGAGCAATTCGACGATATTACTTTGGTGTCGCTAAGAAGGGCCCGCTAAATAAGAAAATATTATTCAGTGGGCTAAACCTCGCTATTCTTATTACTTTTTATTGTTGTGCTTTTTGCCCTTATTACTTTTTGGCTTCGGTGACGCTTTTGGAAATGGGCGTTTTTCCGGCTCTGTTCGAAGCACTAAAAATAAGTCTGTTACTACCTCCGGAATTTGTGCGATGCATGATTTTGTGAGTTTTTCACTGGCTCGTATTTGGGAAACTTCTTCATCATCAAACAGATCGGACGCTACCATTACGGGTAATAATAATTCTGCGACAACTTCCTCTTTTTCTGACTCAAACCAATGTGATTCGGTCATAAATACGCCTTCCATGAATCCAGAGGCCCATTCTTGTAGTTCGCTTAATTCGTCTAGTGTTGTTCCCATTTCAAGTTCGCATGGAACTAAAAAGCCATCTTCTGACTCAAGCTCTTTCTGAATATCTAAATACAAGCGGGATAAATATTGAGTAATTTTTTTCTCTTCTTTTTCATTCTGGAACTTAGGCGTGTCTTCAAATACAACTGGAAGCCATGTGCCTTCAGTAAGATTAGCAGGACAAATAGCCAAAGCGGTTAAAAAGCCATGCGCCATAACAAAGTTTTGACATTCCTCATGAACTTGATCCGATTCCAAAAAGTTTTCTAATGTTTCTAATTCAAGATCATCAAGAGGTTGGTGTGCCATGTAATTCATTCCTAATACAGATTAAGTATCTGATTTTAGCGAAAAGAAGCAGAAAAATCGATGCAGAAAACTCAGAGTTAAGAGATAATTCGATAATGAACTTGAAGATGCAAACCCTTTCTCGCTTAGGCTATAACGAATTCCGACCATTACAGGAGCAGGCGATTGATGCCTTGTGCTCAGGGCAAGACGTATTGCTTGCAGCGCCTACTGGCGGTGGTAAATCCTTGGTTTATCAAGCAGTAGGACTAATGCGAAAAGGAGTAGCAGTTATTATAAGCCCCTTGTTGTCACTTATGTCACAACAAGTTGAAGAGCTGAACAAAAAAGGGATTCAAGCCAGATTTTTAAATTCAACCTTAAATCCGGGCGAACAAGACGATTTAATTTGGGCTCTACGCCACAATCACATTGATTTATTGTACTTGTCGCCAGAAAAACTCGTCCAGCCATCTGTGATAGGCTTTCTACACAGCTTTGATATTTCTTTATTTGCAATTGATGAAGCCCATTGTATTTCTCAGTGGGGGGGCTCTTTTAGACCCGAATACAGTCAACTTGGTCAGCTAAAGGCGGATTTTTCTGATGTTCCTTTAATTGCCTTAACAGGAACTGTAGATAATAAAACTATTGGGAGTATTCAAGAGTCATTACAGCTTAATGATTGTTTAGTTTTAAAAAATAGTTTTGACCGCTCTAATATACACCTCCATATTGCTCAGAAAAGAAAGGCTAAGCAGCAAATTCTTTATTTTCTTCATCATGAAGTGCCGGGGGAAACCGGTATTATTTACTGTCGTTCCAGAAAGAAAACAGAAGAGCTTTCAGGATGGTTAAATCATCTAGGTTTTTATAGTTTAAGTTATCATGCTGCAATGACAGAGGAGTCTAAAGAAAGGAGTCATCAAACCTTCGCCACGCGGCAAGGTACTATCATGGTGGCGACGACAGCATATGGTATGGGAATCGACATTTCTCATATTCGTTTTGTCATTCATTTAGATTTACCTAACAGTCCAGAGGCTTATTTTCAGGAGGTCGGCCGTGCCGGGCGTGATGGTAAATCTGCAAAAGCACTACTTCTCTATGGTTTGCAAGATATGTTACAGGCTCAACAGCTAATATCGCAGCAAGAGTATGTGTCTGAAAATGAAAGGCAAAGCTTGGCGGCTTTATTTCAGCTTTTAGAAGCCAGAGGCTGTAGAAGGCAAAATATTTTGTCGCATTTTAATGAAGACTCTGATGCCTGCAGTTATTGTGATCGATGCCTTTCATCTAAGTCAGAACAAAACATGACAATTGCCAGCCAAAAAATATTGTCATTGATTTACCACACCAAAGGCCTGCAAAGTTTTTCTGTTTTAATTGGTATTTTGTTAGGTAAAAGAAATAAATCTACAGACGCTATAAATGCTAAATCATTAAGCGTTTTCGGAAAGGGTAAAGAGCTTACAGAAGCCCAATGGAAATCTGTCATTCGCCATTTGATTGCATATGAATTCATATCATTAGGACAGTCTCAAGTGTTTACTGTACATATTAATGAAAAAGCACGTGATATTTTGAAAGGTAACACCCAAATAATTCTACCTAGTGAACATTATTATCCGACTTTAAGTGAAGCGGAGTTAGGTGCAGATCATATACGTTGGCATAAAGTACTTGCTTGGAAACAAGACCAAGATGTGTTCGATTTGAGTGAATCTCAGCTCAGACTCATCTGTGCACATAAGCCAAAGACAGTAGCATCTTTGAGTCGTTTAACTGGACTTTCTAAAGAGCAAGTGTCGAATTTCGCAGCTTCCCTTATTGATATAATTCATCAAGAGGAGACTGAAAAGATAATGCCTTATGTCCTTAAATTCTGAAAGCCTTATTGCATTGAATGCCGTTATTGAAGAAATGAATCGCTGCTTTGATAAAGCGGATCATTTTTTTAATCATCATTTCAAACGCTCTATCTGTAACTTTAAGCAAAGGGGGAGAGCAGCAGGTACGGCACACCTCCAAAAAAACGAAATGCGTTTTAATTATTTCATGTATTCCCAAAGCCCTACTGAGTTTCTAGACACAGTAGTCCCTCATGAAGTGGCCCACATTATCGTGTTTCAAATATATGGGAGCACGGTCAGACCTCATGGTAAAGAGTGGCAAGCTGTTATGTTAAAAGTATTTGGTGTTCAGCCAAGCCGGACACACACTTTTGACGTTCCTACGCCTAAGGTCAGTTACGAATACATATGTAAATGCAGTAAACATCAATTCACACAGCATCGACATAATCGAGCCCAAAAAGGCACAGAATATATCTGCAAAACCTGTAAATCCAGATTAGAGTTTAAAAGTCCATCTGTTCAATGCTAGGTTTACCTTAGGAAGTAGGAATCTTCATGGAGATTTTCTTATGTCTTTCATTTTTAATGCGAAAAAACTATTGTTATAGTAGAATCATGGCGTTTTATTTGCAGCGTATATATGATGGATTTATCGACTAAACCTAAAGAAAAGCTCGAGCTTAACAAGCTCCAAAAACGCCTTCGCAGGCTGACAGGTCAAGCTATTGCTGATTTCAATATGATTGAGGATGGCGATAAAGTTATGGTGTGTTTGTCTGGCGGTAAAGACTCTTATACTATGCTTGAGATTCTTCGAAATCTACAAGCTAGTGCGCCGATCAACTTTAGCATTGTTGTGGTAAATCTAGATCAAAAGCAACCTGGATTTCCAGAGCATATACTACCTGCTTATCTAGAAGAGGTTGGTGTAGATTTTCATATTCTAGAACGAGATACTTACAGTATTGTTAAGGAGATTGTCCCTGAAGGTAAGACAACATGCGGTTTATGCTCTCGTTTAAGACGAGGGTCATTGTATGGTTTTGCTGAAGAAATTGGCGCAACCAAAATTGCACTTGGTCACCACAGAGACGACATTCTTGAAACTTTATTCTTAAACATGTTTTTTGGGGGCAAGCTAAAATCTATGCCGCCAAAGCTACTCAGTGATGATGGAAAACATGTTGTTATAAGACCGCTTGCTTATTGCAAAGAAAAGGATATTGAAGCCTTTTCAATTATGAAAGAATACCCAATTATCCCGTGTAACCTTTGTGGTTCTCAGGAAAACTTACAACGACAAGTTGTGAAAGACATGCTTCAACAATGGGAAAGAGAATACCCAGGCAGAACAGATTCAATGTTCACTGCCATGCAGAATGTTGTGCCATCACACATGGCAGACACTGAATTATTTGACTTTAAAGGTTTGAAAAAAGCTGAAGACGCTATGAACCGCTTAAACATTATTTCTCTATAGGATGATAGAAATGAATTTTACATATAAAACTCTATTATTGACGGTCGGCCTTTTAGGTGGTTCATTTGTTCATGCTTCAACGGCTGGTGTGAGCTTGACTAATGAAACCATTAAAGGTGATGTTAATTTAGATATGGGGCCTTTTGGTGTTAATGCTGGCGTTACCAATGACACAGAAACAAATAGTTCTTCAGCTCATGTAGGCCTAACTGTTCAAGACTCGGGAGGTAATGGCCCTTTAGAAACAGGCTTAGGTATCAGGCTTAATGTAATAGATGCCGATCTTAATGATGATGACAATGAGTTCTCTGTAGCTCTTAGCTTAGGAGGATGGTACAGATATACTTTGCAGCAAGCCAATAGATTGAGTATTTATGGATCTTTATATTACGCGCCAGAAGTCTTGTCTTTTTCCAATTTAAACCATACTTATACATATGATTTTCGACTTGAGTATTTAACAATGCGTAACGCTCGTGCTTATATTAGCTATGCAAACACCGTTATTATTTATGATGATGAAAGCCGTAAAGAAATTAATAAAGGCTTTTCGGTTGGTGCTACAGTCGACTTTTAAGTCAAGCAAGTTTCTAGACAATAAAAAAGGTGGCCATAGCCACCTTTTTTATTGGAGATTAAACGCTTATCTCAATCACCATCGTACGCACAAAGACTAAAAACAGGTACGTCACTTTCACGTAACTTTTCACTACCACCTAAATCGGGTAAATCGATAATTGCAGCAACCTCTTTGATTGTTGCACCTTGTCCAGTTAGTAATTTAATAGCTGCAAACAAAGTGCCGCCAGTTGCAATTAAATCATCAAACAAAAGTACATTATTACCTGCTTTTACCGCTCCTTCTTGTATTTCAAGCTCAGCTTCTCCGTATTCCAAAGCGTAAGCTTGAGAAACAGTCTTACCTGGAAGTTTTCCTTTCTTGCGAATAAGGATAAGAGGCTTTTGCAACTCATAAGCCAATACTGCAGCAATTAAAAAACCACGAGCATCAATACAAGCAATATGAGAAATATCAGAAGACATATAGCGGTGAACGTAAGCATCAACGACCATCCTCATTCCTTTAGGGTCACTAAAGATAGGAGTAATATCACGGAAGCTGATGCCTTCTTTTGGCCAGTCTTCTACTGTTTGGATTAGTGATTTAACATAAAAATCATCGTAGAGCATATGCAGTAACGCCTTAATTTATCGAATGTTGGCGATTTTACCACAATCACTCGCAATCCCAACGAGTTTTTGCATTTCAGGGAAATTGACTATCTCAATTTCTTTACCATCAACATGGATTAACTCATTTTTTTGAAAACGCGTGATCACTCGACTCACAGTTTCAACTGCTAAGCCTAGGTAGTTTCCTATCTCTCCACGAGACATAGAAAGTCGAAACGCACTGGCAGAGTAGCCACGCTTTTTAAACCTATTGGACAGATTTAATAAGAAAGATGCGACTTTTTCATCCGCATTTTTCTTGCCTAGCAAGACCATCATTTGTTGATCATCCGATATTTTTCGACTCATTACCTTAAACAACTGGTGCCTCAAAGAAGGAATCTGAGTAGATAGCTCTTCTAAATGAGTAAAAGGGATCTCACAAACCGTTGTAGTCTCAAGTGCCTTGGCAGAAACTGGGTAGGTATCTGAATCCACACCACTTAAGCCAACCAATTCACTAGGGCAATAAAAACCTGTAATCTGCTCTTCACCAACGGACGTTATGTTAAACGTTTTTAGTGTGCCTGAGCGTACAGCATAAACAGAATCAAATTTTTCACCTTGGCGAAATAAAAAGTCACCTTTTTTAAGTGGCTTTTTACGTTCAATAATTTGATCTAGTTTATTGATGTCCTCATCAGCTAGAGCGATCGGAAGGCAAAGTGCACTTAAGCTACAATTCTGACATTGAGACGTAAGTGTACTGTTAAACCGTGTCTGTGCGTGTGTTGCTGACATGTGAATCTCCCTGACCTGATGTTATATAACTTTTGAGTATTTTATATTGTTGTTTAGGTACTTATCGAAAATCATACAAATACAGCGAATAAGTAATCTACCACGTTCTGTCACTCGGATAATGGTCTGCATTCCATTATCCTGCATTTCAATCATACCGTCTTCAATCATTGAGGTAAGATTATCTACCTCTTTTGAGAAATATTCAAAAAATCTAATATTATTTTTTTGCTCAATTATCGTAGTATTTAACTCAAATTGAGAAATAAGGGTCATAATAACCTGATGCCGAATACGGTCATCAGAATTACTGATATAGCCTCGACTAATAGCCAATTGGCCTTTTTCAATACTGCTTCGATATAGGTTTAAATCAGTATGGTTTTGAATGTACACACCACTCAGGTCGCTGATAGCAGAAACACCAAATGCCACTAAATCAGTTCCGGCATGAGTTGTATAGCCTTGGAAATTTCTCTGCAATAAGCCCTGTTTCTGTGCTTTTGCAAGGTTGTCATCAGGCTTTGCAAAGTGATCCATTCCTATGTACACGTAACCCGAATCTATAAGGTATTCAATGCTCATTCTCAGTAATTGCACTTTGATACTTGGAATAGGAAGGCTTTCTTCCGATATTCGTTTTTGCGATCTAAACCTTTCAGGTAGATGGGCATAATTAAACAGAGAAATGCGATCGGGCGATAATGCAATAACCTTATCTAGAGTGTCCCTGAAGCCCTCAATGGATTGATAGGGAAGACCGTAAATCAAATCGAAGTTTATAGATTTTATATTTATTGCGCGGGCGTCTTCGACCAGCTGAGAAACGGTTTCAAGAGATTGAACTCGATGGATCGCCTCTTGTACTTTTCTGTCAAAGTCTTGAACGCCAATGCTAATTCGATTTATGCCCATGTCAGTTAGCAATTTTAACTTAGAGGAGGTTATTTCTCTCGGGTCAATTTCGATGCTGTAATCTTGTGAGCCATCATTCACTAGATTGAAATACTGGTTTATTGTTTTGAATAAATCTCTAATTAGCTCCTCTGTTAAAAAAGTAGGTGTACCTCCTCCAAAGTGCAGTTGGGTGACTTTTTTAGAATGGTCGAGCATAAGGCTGCGAAGCCTCATTTCCTCACCAAGAAACTCGACATACTCTGCGCCTTTTTCATACTGTTTCGTCACAATTTTATTGCATGCGCAGTAATAACAAAGGTGTGCGCAAAATGGTATGTGAAAATAAAGGCTCAACGCTTTATCTGAAGGCATCATCATCTTGTCTATTAAAGCAATCTTACTGATGCCTGAATCGAACTGAGGCGCCGTTGGGTAGGATGTGTACCTAGGTCCTGATAAATCGTATTTATTAATAAGAGAAGAATCCCAAATCATGCTGTATTCCTATTAAAATTTCTAATAGCAGTTTACTCCTATGGTCTGGGGCTTTTTCTGACACAGGTCAAGATATGACATCTCTGTAAAAATTAAATCATTCCCTAAATAAGATTGGATAAGCTCTCAAGCGCTCTTATAATCACGATAACTTAATTTTTAGTTCATAGATTCATGAAAAATATACCTTTATATCTCGCACACGGTGCCGGTGCAGGGCACAGCAATACCTTCTTAAATGATCTCGGTAACGCGATTTCAGCTAAAATGTATCAGCCCATTATTCCAATCACTTTTTCTTATATGCAAGAAGTGGAAAGCACGGGAAAGAGAAGACCGCCACCGCCTTTTAAGCGTCTTGTCCTAGAGTTTTTCGACTATATAAAAAATGAGGTTGCTTGTGTTGTTGCTGGGAAATCAATGGGAGGCCGTGTTGCTGCACAGTTGTCGAACGAGCCTATGGTAAAAGCGATTGTTTGTTTTGGTTTTCCTTTTTACCCTGCCGGTAAGCCTGAAAAACACAGGCTTTCTTTTCTTGAGAATATGGAAGTTCCTTGCTTGATTGTCCAAGGAACACGAGATCAACTTGGCTCTTATGATTGGGTTAAGCAGCAATCATTGCCTGAAAATGTCAGCATTGTTTGGGTTAAAGGTGCTGACCATGATTTTAAAGTGTTAAAGAAATACAATAAGACAACCACTGAAACCATTTCGAATATTGCTGAGATTACACAGACTTGGCTTCGCGATATTCTGTAAGCCGTTTTACATTTAACATGTTTGAATAAAAGCGATAAAAGAGGATTGTTATGGAACACCAAGCAGTATTTGATGCAACAGGCTTACTTTGCCCAGAGCCAGTAATGATGTTGCACGTAGAAATGCGAAAAATAGGTGCGAAAGATGTACTTAAAGTAATTGCTACTGATCCATCTACATCGCGCGATATCCCAAAATTTTGCCAGTTTCTAGGTCATGCATTGATCAATCAGGAGCAAGAAGGCGATACGTATTTTTACTGGATTGAAAAGAAACAGAACTAAAATAAAAAATGCCTTCATATTTATATACGAAGGCATTCAGAAAGGCTTAAAAGCCAAATTTAAATCTTAAGCAACTTTAAGTCTTTTTGCTTGAAAATTTTGACCTAGAATAGCATTGTGGTATGTGTGTTTGAAGCTCGAAAGAGAGACATCGACGTCTAGTCTCAACTGGCGCACAATGTCATTAGATGAAATCAAACCACGAATTGTCTTTGTATTTTCATCAATAACCAATAAATGCTGAAGAGGGTTTTCTCTTTGACTGTATAAAAGAGACTCTATGTCTGAGTTTTTTAGAGATGTGTGAGACAATGCGAGTAAATCTTCTTTTGGTCTCATTAAGTCCGCAACCATAAGTTCAGATCGTTGATAGCCTTCAGCAACCATTTTAATAAGAGCGTCTTCAGACAAGTCTTCTAGACTAATAATACCGACAAAGTGGTTGTCTTCATCAACAACGATTTTCATACGGACGTGTTCTTTCTTCATCAATTTAACCAGCACGTCAGCGCGGGTGTTCGCCTCAATCACCCTTGGGCCGGCTTTATCAAAATCCGTGAATACAGATAGAGCGGATGAGTAGATAGTAATATTCTCGATAACTGCAGGCCAAGTAAGATCGTTAACGCTTTTTGTAGAAACATAAGTAAGTGTTTTCATAGTAAAACCCCATTAAAAAATAAATAAATGCGAAATATGGGTGAGTTATATCAATGAAAACGGAGGGGCCCTTGGGCTAATATCAGTATTAACGTTTTCTTTATTAGGGAAGCAATAGTATGAGGAGAGTGTATTAGGAAATTCAGAAGAGCGTTTTCTAATACTAAAAGATGAAGCAATAAAATTGTTATCAGAGCTTAACTCTTGATCTGGAGCAATGACTTCATTAAAACGCTGCTCTACACTAGGTTCTAACCATTGCAATTGATTTACTTCATGAGCATTTACGCGCTGAGATATCGTCAATAAAGACGATAAAATCACGGCAATGATCATAAGTAATTGAATTTTCATAGGAGCAGCCGAGCCTTTTGGTAAAGCATTCATTTCTTTCTATTCAATAAATATATGCCCACTGTTTTATAAATCCTAGCTTTTTTTAATAAATGAGCTTTCTTTCCATGATCTCGCGTTTTATTAATAAATAAGGTCAACTTGTAAGAAACTTGATCTAGGTCGTCTTTATTTTTAGTAACTCAGTTAAGCTGATGGAGTAGAAAGTCACTCATTCGTTTAGGAGGGTATTATGAAAGCTGCTGTTGCGAACACATTTGGTTCTATCCTTAAAATTGAAGATATTGCAAAACCTAAGATAGAACCATATCAAATACTCGTTAAAATCCATGCTTGTGGTGTTTGCCATACGGACTTACATGCTTGCCATGGTGACTGGCCTGTCAAACCGACATTGCCATTAGTTCCAGGTCATGAAGGTGTTGGTGAGGTAATTGAAGTCGGCGACGCCGTTACTCATATAAAAAATGGCGATCGTGTCGGTATTCCTTGGCTCTACAGTGCTTGTGGTCATTGTGAATATTGTTTAAGCGGTAGAGAAAGTTTATGCCTTTCACAAGAAAATGCAGGCTATTCTGTAAATGGTGGTTATGCTGAATATTGTGCTGCCCATGCGGATTACGTTGTAAAAGTGCCTGAAAGTTTGAGCTATGTAGACGCTGCACCATTATTCTGCGCGGGTGTTACCACTTATAAAGCACTTAAAGTCTCTGAGGCTAAGCCTGGTAATTGGGTTGCGGTCTTTGGTATTGGTGGTTTAGGTCATTTGGCTGTCCAGTATGCTATCGCTATGGGATTCCGAGTTGTAGCGGTGGATACAAGCAATGCGAAACGTGAGTTGGCGATGTCACTGGGTGCTGAGCATTATTTGGATTTTAAAACCGATGATATTGTTAATGATATTCTTTCAAAAACAGGTGGCGTTCATGCCAGCGTGTGTACAGCTGTTAGTAAAGTTGGCTTTAGACAAAGTTATGATGTCGTTCGACGTGGTGGTAAATGTGTTCTGGTCGGTTTGCCTCCAGAAGATATGCCGCTACCAATTTTCAATACAGTTCTAAATGGCGTCAGTGTTGTTGGTTCTATAGTCGGCACTCGAAAGGACTTAGAAGAATGTTTGGAATTTGCTGCACGCGGAAAAGTAAAGGCCATCATAGAAGAGAAAAAGCTCGAAGATATTAATGAAATTTTTGCAGATATGGAGAAAGGTGAAATCACAGGCCGTATTGTCGTTTCTATATAAGCGAGTTTTTGGCATAGCTTAGATATAATGTCTGTAAATAAAAAAGAGCGAAGCTGATAAAGCTATCGCTCTTTTTTTATAGTCTTTATCAGCTCAACTTAAAAAATTATGCTGTTTCAGCTGGAAGCATGATCGTTGCTTCGCCTGTGACAACCACTTTACCTTCGCATTCGCAAACTGTTTTAAGGGTAGCGCGGCGTCGACGCTCATTGATGTCTGTTACCGTAACAGTAGTGACAACTTCTTGACCGACAAAAACAGGTGAGCGAAATTTCAGTGTTTGCTCAAGATAAATGCAGCCTGGCCCAGGTAGTTTTGTGCCAATAGCTGCAGAAATAAAACCGGCTGTTAACATACCGTGAGCAATGGGCTGCCCAAATGATGTTGTTGCTGCATACTCAGCATCTAAGTGAACAGGGTTAGTGTCGCCCGTTACGTCCGCAAAAGCTTGCACATCTGCCTGAGTGACGATTTTGCGATACTCAACATTTTGGTCAATGGAAAGTTGTTCTAATGTGTATCCAGAAGTCATTACCTATCCTTATATTGCAATTTAACGCTATGGTACACTTTCGCCACATTATTCTTAAGAGGTATCTATGGTTAAGTTGGTGATTTTTGATTGGGACGGTACCTTATATGATTCTATCGACACAATTTGCCAGAGTATGCTGCATGCAGCGCAATTGGCTGGCGCACCAGATCGCAATAAAGAAGACGTTAAAAACATCATAGGTTTATCACTTGATAAAGCGGTTCAGGTTATTTGGCCTGAATTACCCATTGTTGAGCGCAATGTAATTATCGAGCATTACAAGCAAACTTATGTGGCAAAAGATCAAACTCCGCCGAATGCGTATGAAGGTGTTATTGATACCTTGAACAAACTGAAAAACGCTAATATTAAGTTGGCTGTTGCGACGGGGAAAAGTCGTCGAGGCCTAGAGAGAGTAATGGGACTCACAGAAACAAAGGGGTATTTCATCGCTACTCGCTGCGCAGATGAAACGCAATCAAAGCCTCATCCTCTAATGCTGGAAGAACTGTTAGCAGAGCTTAAGTTAACGCCAGATCAGGCTGTTATGGTGGGAGATACAGAATACGACTTGAATATGGCAGCAAATGCTGGAATGAAAAGCGTAGGAGTCACTTATGGTGCTCATAAAACAGCTCGTTTGCAAGCTTGTCAGCCTCATGCGTTAATCGGCAATTTTGATGAATTATTAGATATTTTAGGATTATAGAAAATGGCTTGGATGGAAGACGAAGACCAAAAAAAATCTCAAGAGCAAGGTATAGAAAGCATCTTAAAAAAAGAAGGTGGAAAGCCTAAAGAAACAGTAGGGGGTACTGAAAACCAGACCGATCCTAATAAAGAAATTTGGTCTCTACTTGAAAAAACCTTAAGCGAAAACATTGTTGAAAAGCGTAGAGCTAGGCGTTGGAAGATATTCTTTCGATTATTCGCTTTGGCTATTATTGTCACAGTGATATCTACTTGGATTATGCGGTCTAACATGCCGGAAGTTGGATTTGAAGAGGATGTCGTTGCTGTTATTCCAATGCGCGGCGTGATCGGAGTGGGTTCAGATATAGAGTCGAATGAATTTGTTGGTTTGATAGACCGTGCATATCGTAATCCGCAATTAACAGCTGTGGTTATTGAGATGAACAGCCCAGGTGGTAGTCCTGTACATTCCGGCATTATTTATGATGCCATTCAAGAGAAAAAGGAAAACTATCCGGACACTCCTATCATTGTCGTTGTTGAAGATATGGCCGCGTCAGGAGGTTATTACATCGCGGCGGCCGCCACTGAAATCTATGCAAATAAAGCCAGCCTTGTTGGTTCTATTGGGGTGATTTCTTCTGGTTTTGATGTGAGCGGTTTGCTTGAAAAAATAGGTGTTGAACGTCGTACTTTTACCGCAGGTAGAAACAAAGCTTTCCTTGACCCTTTTGCACCAATGACAAAAGAAGCAAAAGATAAATGGCAAGTTGTATTAGATGAAACTCATCAACAATTTATTGATGCCGTTAAAGAGGGTCGTGGTGATCGATTAACCATTACAGACGATGTGTTTAGTGGAATGGTATTTACCGGACAGCAAGCGGTCAAAATTGGCCTTATTGATGGGCTAGCAAGCGTGCAACATTTATTGAAGCATCGCTTCCCAAATGCCAGACCTGTTGTGTATGCGCCTAAGCAAGAACCATGGAAAGAGCTTGCGAAAGAATTGGGTGTTGAAATAGCAACCAAAATAATCAATACAAGCAACATTCAGTAAATTCTGACTGTAAATAAAAAGGCTCCTTCGGGAGCTTTTTTATTGCCTGTTACTAACCACTGCATATTACCAAGCTTGTCAGTTTAATCAGCCAGTAAAGAAGAAAAGCGAGGAGGTGGTAAGTTTTAATTTTTGAATATATTTGATAATATTTTTATCTTATTTATTTTTTATTGTATTTAGGTAGCTCTATGGCTCGAAAAGCGAACATTTTGAATGAGGAAATCCACCAAGCATGTTGGGAGCTTCTTGAAAAAAACAGTTTCCCCAATATTCCAAGGGTCGCAGACTTCTTCTTAACCAAAGATGGTCGGCGTTGCTCCAATACAACTCTCATGAAGGCTATTGCAGAATGGGAAGACATGTACAAAGAGCAGCAAGAACATGAACTTAAAGATTTAGATGAAGTGCTACTACCAGCCTTTAAAAGTTTCTCAAGAAATGTAACCAAGAGCTTCGGACTGCTTCTCGATGAAAAAGTCGCAGATCTTGAAAAACATCAAACACAAAAACAAAACGCCACAGAAGGTGGTTATTTATCGTTATCTAGCGCCTTGGTTGAGCTTCAGCAAGCGTATGAAGAAATTGAAGAGCAGCACGCTAGTGCAGAACGAAAAAACCTTGAACTTGAACAGCAAGCTTTATTACTCGAACAAAGAAACCAAACTCTATTGGCTCAAAATCAAGTATTAACAAAGCAGCTTGAACAAGAAAGAGAGGGGAGCATTGAGCTCCGTCTTAACTTATCACAGAGAGAAGTGGACCTGGCCAAACTTGACAATAAACTAACCCAAACACGGGAAGAAAAACGGCAAGCATCCAATGAGATCACTCGTTTAAAAGAACAATCAAACAAGCAGAATGAGCGCAATTGGGCGAAAATTACGGACACATTAAAAAGCTTATCCTCGTCTGTTCAGGTTCTTCAAAGCCAAGCAGAGGAACACAAAGATAGAGGCAAAGAGAAATAGCCGCTATAATGCGCCCTTTATATTTAGCCCATTCTTATTAAGAGAGAACATGCGCAAAAATCAATCCGCTATTCGTGATTTATCAACGATTAAAGATTTTATTCGTTGGACATTTAGTCGTTTTCAAAACGCCGACTTATTTTACGGACATGGCACAGACAACGCTTGGGATGAAGCCGTTCAACTCGTCATGGGTACGCTGAAACTGCCTCTAGACTTCGATCGAGATATGCTAGATTGTGCTCTTACTATTGATGAAAAAAAACGCATCTTAAAATGCGTACATACTCGCATCACCAAGCGAGAGCCATTACCTTATTTATTAGGTGAAGCTTGGTTTATGGGGTTGCCATTTAAAGTAACCAAAGACACGTTAATCCCTCGCTCTCCGATTATGGCGCTATTAGAAAGTGAGTTTTCTCCATGGCTTAAAAATTATCCATTAGATATTCTAGATATGTGTACAGGCTCCGGCTGCTTAGGAATTACTGCAGCATTAACTTTTGACGATGCACAAGTCGATATTACAGACATCAGTGAGCAAGCTCTTGTTGTCGCCAATGAAAATATTGTACGTCATCAGGTTGAAGACAGAGTAAACGCGATTCACTCTGATATGTTTACAAGCTTGCTAGGTAAACGATACGACCTCATTATTTGCAATCCTCCTTATGTTGATGCCAATGACTTTGCCTGTACGCCAAAAGAATTTCATAATGAGCCAGAATTGGCGTTAACATCTGGACACGATGGGCTGGATTTTACACATGATTTTTTAGCTCAAGTGGCGAATTATCTGCAAGATGACGGTATATTAGTCTACGAAGTTGGAAACACTGAAGTAGCGTTACAAGAAGCCTATCCAGATACACCGTTTATGTGGGTAGAATTAGAGCAGGGTGGAAATGGCGTTTTCATTCTAACAAAAGAAGAATTAAGCAAACTATTACAAGAGCAAAAATAACTTATGTCAGGCAATACATTCGGAACTCTTTTTAAAGTTACTACCTTTGGTGAAAGTCACGGTCTTGCATTAGGAGCCATTATTGATGGTTGTCCTCCTGGCATTGAAATTTCAGAAGCCGATCTACAAAAAGACTTGGACCTTCGTAAACCGGGTACATCTAAACACACCACGCAACGCCGTGAGCCTGATGAAGTTAAAATTCTTTCTGGTGTTTTTGAAGGTAAAACAACAGGTACACCAATTGGTCTGTTAATTGAAAACACAGATCAGCGTTCAAAAGATTATGGCAATATTGCTGAAACCTTCCGTCCAGCGCACGCCGATTACACTTACGATCAAAAGTACGGTTTCCGTGATTACCGTGGTGGCGGTCGTTCATCAGCAAGAGAAACCGCAATGCGGGTAGCTGCTGGCGCCATTGCTAAGAAGTATTTAAAGCAACAATTTGGTATTGAAATACAAGGTTTTTTGTCTCAGCTTGGACCAATTAAATTGGAAGTCAAAGACCTCAGCCAAGTTTATAACAATAGTTTTTTCAGCCCAGACCCAGATGCAATACCTGCTTTAGAAGAATACATGACAAACCTACGTCGCCAGCAAGACTCCGTTGGTGCAAAAATCACCGTCATAGCTAAAAACATTATGCCAGGGCTGGGTGAGCCGGTTTTTAATCGTTTAGATGCGGATATTGCGAAAGCAATGATGAGTATCAACGCAGTAAAAGGCGTTGAAATTGGCGACGGTTTTGATGTTATAGAACAGAAAGGCAGCGAACATCGTGATGAAATGACACCGGAAGGCTTTTTAAGTAATCATGCAGGTGGCATTTTGGGGGGTATTTCATCAGGCCAAGATATCATTGTAAACATGGCTCTCAAGCCGACCTCAAGCATTACAATCCCTGGTAAAAGTATCAACCGTAATGGTGAACAAATTGAAGTGATAACAAAAGGTCGTCATGATCCTTGTGTTGGTATTCGTGCAACACCTATTGCTGAAGCGATGTTAGCCATTACCTTGATTGATCATTTAATGAGACACAGAGCGCAAAACGCAGATGTCACTTGCTCAACGCCTATAATTAAAGGGCAAATTGATTAAAATTCGATACTTGAAAAAAAAGCCGCATTTGTTTTTAATGCGGCTTTTTTATTCACTATATAAACCGTTTGTTGAAGGCTTATTATGATCACGGACACCACCCATATTATTGTTGGCTCACAAAATCCAGTGAAAATAAACGCGGCCAAACAGGCGTTCAATACTGTTTTTAAGGACTCAATCATTGAATGTGTCGGTCAAGCAGCGCCATCAGGAGTACGAGAACAACCTTTAACGGAAGCTGAAACAAGATTAGGTGCGCAGAACCGCGCATTATATTGTCATAGCAATCATACTTCAGAATTTAATAATGCTTTCTTCGTAGCAATGGAAGGCGGTGTAGATAAATTCGAGGAGGGCGCAGCAACCTTCGCTTATGTGGCTATTGTAGATTCAAAAGGTAAACTTTTTACTGGTCGTTCAGCCAACCTTCCTCTTCCGAATAATATTTATCAACGTCTGCTAAAGGGAGAAGAGCTAGGTCCTATCATGGATGAGCTATTCCATACCTCAAATATTCGGCAGAAATCTGGCGCTATTGGATTGCTTACAAATAATGCCGCAACAAGAGAAAGTATTTACACTCAAGCTCTTATTCTGGCTTTAGCACCGATTTTACATCCAACACACTTTTAACTTATTCAACACATGATAAAGAGATGATCATATGACATATCAATGGGTTCTATTTGACGCTGACGAGACGTTATTTCACTTTGATAATTTCTCCGGTCTACAAGCCATGTTTTTGAAATACGACATCACATTCACACAAGCCGATTTCGAAAGTTACCAAAGCATAAATAAGCCATTATGGGTAAAATATCAAAACCAAGAAATAACAGCAGACGAACTTCAAACGCAACGCTTTGAAAGCTGGAGTCAAAAACTTGGCATTAATGCCAATACACTGAACAATGAATTCTTAGATTCCATGGCTGAGATATGTCAGCCGTTAACAGGCGCATTGGAGCTTGTTCAATATCTAGACAGCCAGAATATTAAAATGGGAATCATCACCAATGGTTTTGCGAAACTGCAACACATACGTTTAGAGCGAACGAATTTTAAACCGTATTTTTCATTGTTGATTGTTTCTGAATTAGTGGGTGTTGCCAAACCTCATAAAGATATTTTCCAATACACTCATGAACAAATGGGATCGCCAGAAAAATCACATGTACTAATGGTTGGCGACACCTTAGAGTCGGACATTCTAGGCGGCAATGATTTTGGCTTTGATACTTGCTGGTTGAATGCGCATAACAAAAAACACGATGAAACAATCCAACCAAATCTAGAAGTAAGCTCTCTAAGTGATTTGTTGACGCATTTTAAAAACCTATGAACAGTTGAGAAAGCCTAGGTGGGCTAGAGATGAATATATTGTCTTGATATTTCCGATAAATGTTATTATCGGAAATAGTGAGTAGTTGTATATTACGTTGTCTGATTACGTGCTTATCTCATGTATCACCTTGTTAGACCATGTTTTAAAAAAGAAATAGACGCAGGCATTTCCTCTAAAAAGTCTGCTGAATCGCACCATGGATAAGATTGCTTATTTAACCAAGAAAAGATTTCTGAACTTTCGTTTTCATCAAGCGCAATCATTTTCTCAATTGTTATGGTTAGTTGACTTACTAACTCATTATTAAAAGTCCATTTGTAGTCACCATAACCAACTCGAATGTTTTCCTTTTCACTGTCTCTCATGACTACGACCCACTTACATAAAGTCTGCTGATCGTTAGATACTACGGAGTCGGTTATACAAAATGTATAAATATCTTCATATGTTCGGTTAAAGTTCCTGACTAAAACATTTGTAATAGAATCTAAGCCAACTGTCTCAGAAGGAAATGCTATTTCATCAGTTTTAACTTCCATAGTTAAGCTTGCCAAATCTTCAAAGACACTCCCCATTAAATACGGCTTATTATTATCTTTCGAGCGGATGTATAAATTAATAGCATCTTTATGTTTTTTTGATAAATTCATATTTTAGTCTCCATTTTTCATAATAATTGAATAAATAATGATCAGGGTTGAATCCTATTTTCTCATAATTACAACGCCATTATTCATGGATAATTCTTTAATTTTACTCTGAGCCAAATTATTTCTAATGCCTGCCCTATTAAATAACTAAATATCTACTTCATGACCTCTACCTTTTGAATCAAAGCACTATTTTGGACGATTTTTTTGCTTTAATTCAAAGTAATATACGAGGTTCGTGAAATTAAAGCCTTATCAGCTTCATAAAAAGTCTACAAAAAACAACCTGTAATGTATTATTTTGTAGACCAATTCATAAGATTATATGAAATACTTGAGCAGACACAAAAAGGAAGCGTAAACATCACAGCATGGTTGGAATGGTTTCTTATCACGCTAAACGAAACCTTTAATGACGTGATAAGAGAAATAGATCAGACCATTTTTAAATCAAACTACTGGCAAAAAATCGACCAAACAAAGCTAACATCGGAGCAAGTAAAAGTCTTGAATCGTATGCTTGATGGGGACTTTGAACAGGGTATTAACACGACTCAATACCATAAGGTTGCCAAAGTCAGTAAGCCGACAGCAACGCGCCACTTGGCGACTTTAGTTGAGCAAGGCTGCTTAGTCAGATCTGAATCAGGTGGACGTAGTACGCGGTATTTGCTCGTTCAGTAAAATTTTCATCACTTTGTACGCTGACATTACCATTGGCCACCAAGCGACAGCCCTCCGCGGTTTGTGTCACAGAATCTGAGCTTTTGGCTTTGACTTTAAAGGTGCCTGTCCTGTGAAATACAAGTAAGTAATCGCCACCATTACAATAAGCATCATCAAAAATATTGAGGCCGGACTTCGAAAGCCAAGTCAAACACTATTACAGGTAGGTTATTTCTAAAAATATTTGAATAAAGCCCGCGTAAGCAGGCTTTTTAAGAGAAGAGTTTTCAAAAAAACAATTACCTGATTAAATTACTTCAGTTCACCTATAGGTAATACTGTACGGCCATATTGTTCATTAAGCACTTCCGCCATCGCCAAATAGATAGCCGATGCACCGCATATGATTCCTTCCCAACCCGCAAGGTGGCCGATCCATTCTATGCCGGTGAAATCATGTATTGCTAACAACGCAAAAAGCACGACTAAACTTCCAAAAATAAACTGTAAAGCTCGGTTTATCTTTAATGTTGCAGCAAACATAAACGCCGTAAATACTCCCCACAGAAGTAAAAAACACCCCATAAAACCAGCAGGTGTGGGATCTGCCCAACCTAGTTTAGGTAATACCCAGATAGCGACTAATGTTAACCAAAAGAATCCATAAGAAATAAACGCCGTTGTACCAAATGTGTTCCCTTTACGGAATTCAAATAAACCAGCGATTATTTGAGCAATGCCACCATAAAAAATACCCATCGCCATAATCATCGCACTTAATGGGAAGAAACCCGCATTATGAATATTGAGAAGTAACGTTGTCATGCCAAACCCCATTAATCCTAATGGCCCAGGGTTTGCGTAATGATTTGCCATACTATTTTTTTCCTAAACAATAAAAATGAGCAGGCATTTTATCAGAAATAAAAGAAAGCTGATCAACATCATGTCATGAAAAATATTGTTTGAATAATTGTAATAATTGGGATCAGAGTTGGATTAAATCGAACTTTCTATGTACTTAAAATACCATTATTTCCGTTTAAACTGTAGCAGGTTCACTTTGACCCCAATTATTATTTTTCACTATTAAAGAAAACCATCAGTAAAGCGAAAAAGGATAACAAAGCAGCGAACATTGGCAGCCATTCATAGCCAAAACCAATACTAATGACTAAGCCACCTACCGCAGCGCCAACAGCATTACCTAAGTTAAATGCACCTATATTAATAGATGACGCTAGTCCAGGTGCCTTTTCTGCGATCTTCATTACTTGCATTTGTAATGGCGGCCCACTTCCAAAAATTACCGTACCCCATAGTAAAGTGGTAATCCCTGCTCCGATTACCGACGTAGCCGAAAAACGGAACATCAGCAGTACAAGGATTTGTAAGCCAAGAAAAACCAATAAAGCCATATTTGGGGATTTATCTGTGATTTTACCGCTTATGTAATTACCTAGTGTGAACCCGATCCCTGTCAACATTAACATTGAGGCAACGGCATTATCTGAAGCCTGAGCCAAAGTCTGCATAATTGGTGTGATATAGGTATATAGAGTGAACATTGAGCTTGCACACATTACTGTTGTCGCAAATGCTCTTAATGCAGCCGGTTGCATAATGGCATTTAACTCACTTCTCACATCCACTTTTTCTGCTGGAGGCATGGTTGGCAAACTGCGGCTAATACCAAGTATCGCAACTAAACCTAAAACCGCTGTGATAGCAAAAGCTACACGCCAATCAAATGTTTGACCTAACCATGTGGTAATAGGAACACCCACAATATTGGCAATGGTTAATCCCAAAAAGATAGATGCAACTGCAGAACCTTTCTTGTGATACGGTGCTAAATTCATCGCAACAACCGCACCAATGCCGAAAAAAGCACCATGAGCAAGACTGGTAATGACTCTTGAGAATAATAGCGTTTCATAGTTGATCGCTAAAGCAGACAAAACATTACCTAATACGAAAACAGACATAAGCGCTAGCAATGCCGTTTTGTGGCTGTATCTGCTTAAAAATAAAGTCACTAAAGGTGCACCAAACATGACTCCAATTGCGTAAGCACTGATTAATAAACCCGCGGTTGGAATCGACGCGCCAACACCATCAGCAATAACAGGAAGTAAGCCCATTGGCATAAACTCGGTTGTGCCGATACCAAAAGTACCAAGGGCAATGGCAAATACTCCCCACTGATAAGCAAGCATAACTACTCCGATATAATAAAAAAGGAAAGACCATTTTGTATTGAGGTTAAAGTCGAGTAAGCATAAGTAAACTTCGACCTAATTTTGATGACGGTATTTTACAGCAGTTGAGAATGAATTACTTCTAAAAGGCCACTAAAGCAGATGGAAACGAGAAAGCCAAGATAGAAATCTTGGCTTTTAATGAGGTAGCAAAAATTAATGCAATTTCAATTTCGGCTTAACGACTTTCCCTATCTTCTGTGCCGCCATAATGACTGTCGCTTTAAACCAACCATGAATAGCGATGAGGTGAAGCCGATACAGGGATACATAAACAAAACGAGCAATGCGCCCTTCAATAAACATTGACCCCCCTGCTAGATTGCCCATTAAATTCCCTACTGTGCTGTAACGACTTAAATTTACCAAAGAGCCATAATCTTTATAGGTATAGTCCTTTAATGGTTCACCTAAAAATGAAGCTTTAATATTACCAAATACAATTGATGCCATTTGGTGTGCAGATTGTGCTCGTGGAGGTACAAAAGAGCCATCTGCTTGCTGACAAGAGCAACAATCACCTATCACATAGACATTATCAAATGTCGTCGTTTGCAAGGTGTTCCTTACTGTAATTTGATTCGTTCTTGTTGTTTCAACGCCTTTTATTTTGGCAACAAAATCTGGTGCTTTTACACCTGCGGCCCAAATAGTTAAATTCGCTTCGATTGTTGTATCTTCTGCCGTATAAAAACCACCATCAAAGGCTTCGACAACTCTGGTTTCTTCACTAACATTAACGCCTAAGCGTGTGAGTTCTTGCTTAGCCAAAGATGCAATATGTGCTGGTAGTGCAGGCAAAATTCTTGACCCTGCTTCAATAAGTTGAACTTCTATACGCTTCCCAGACATTTCAGGCATACCATAAGCTTTTAACATATCAGCAACATGGAATAATTCAGCAGAAAGCTCAACACCGGTGGCACCACCACCAACAATTGCTAGTTTCAGCTTGCCTTCCACACCTTCTTGATGAATGCGTAAAAATTGATTTAGAAGTGCTTGTTGAAAACGCTCTGCTTGTCGGTGTGAATCTAAAAAATAACAGTGTTCAGCGACACCTTTGGTACCAAAATCATTGCTAACACTACCGACAGCCATTACCAATGTGTCATAAGGTAATGTACGCTCGGGCAAAACTTCATGCCCTTTTTCATCATCTAGAGAAGCTAACGTTAAAGTTTGTGATTCAGGATCCACATCAATCAGTGTACCTAATTGGAATTGATAGTGGTGTTTAGCTGCATGCGCACGATAATTCAAACCATCGTTATTAATATCCAGCGATCCAGTCGCCACTTCATGTAATAATGGTTTCCATATATGAGTATGACTACGATCAATCAAAATCACTTCAGCTTGCTTCTTTTTACCAAACGTATTACCTAACTTGGTTACTAATTCCAAGCCGCCTGCACCGCCGCCTACTACTACGATTTTTTTCATATGAACTCACCTAATAAACGTTGAATAATCTGGAAAATATTCATAAAACACTTTCCAGATAGATCGACGTAAAAAACGGAAAACCAAAACTTACTTGATTCTTTGTGCTAATAGTTTATCTAATGTATTCGCAAATGCCATTCGATCCTGCTGACTGAAAGATGAAGGCCCACCCATTTGCACACCTGACGAACGCATCTGCTCCATAAAATCTCGCATTCCAAGACGCTGCTTAATATTTTCTTTGGTATAAAGCTCTCCACGGGGGTTAATAGCTAAAGCGCCCTTTTCAATGACATCGGAGGCCAAAGGAATATCAGCAGTGACTACCAAATCAGTAGAATTAATATTATCGACAATATAGTCGTCTGCCACATCAAACCCTGAACTTACAACTCTACGTTCAATCCATTTAGAAGGCGGGATGGAAATCGCTTGGTTAGCAACAAGAATACATTGAATTTGCGTACGTTCGGCTGCGCGAAAAAGAATGGTTTTTATCACATTAGGACAGGCGTCAGCATCAACCCATAGGCGCATAGTGTTCCCCTTTTTGGTAGGGCATCATTATTAATCAGGCTAATTTTGAAATCCAGTGATGAATGTGAACAAAGAGGTCACATGCACGTGACCTCTTTGCTTTAGATGCTATTTTTAATCATTCCTATCTATCTTTAGCTTCTGGAAGGAATCGCTAAAATACAAGAGTAAACGCATTAAGTTATATTACATATTTGGATAGTTTGGCCCGCCAGAACCCTCCGGTGTTACCCAAGTAATATTTTGCGCGGGGTCTTTTATGTCGCAGGTTTTACAGTGAATACAATTCTGAGAATTTATCTGGAAAATTGATCCACCTTCGGACCGAACAACCTCATAAACTCCTGCTGGGCAATATCGTTGAGCGGGCTCATTAAATTTCACCAAGTTACTTTGAATCGGAATGTTTGCATCCTTCAATTGTAAATGACAAGGCTGATCTTCTTCATGGTTTGTATTGGATAAAAACACAGAAGATAATTTATCAAAGCTTAACAAACCATCTGGCTTTTTATACTCTGGCGCCTTATGTGTTTCAGCCGACTCCATACAAGCATAATCAGGTTTCATATCATTAAAGGTAAATGGTAAGTGACCAGAGAAAAGGTTTTGATCTAGCCAGTTATAGGCTCCTCCCCAGAATGTCCCAAATTTATGCATCACAGGGACAAAGTTGCGAGCTTGCTCTAGCTCTTCACCTAACCAAGAATTGCGTAAAACTTCATCGAAATGAGCTAATTCTGCTGGTGGCGTTTTTATCTGCAGCGCATCAAAAACGGTTTCTGCTGCCAGCATGCCACTTTTCATTGCCGTGTGCGTTCCTTTGATTTTCGCAGGATTTAACGTCCCTGCATCACACCCAATAATTAAACCGCCAGGGAAGCTCATTTTAGGTAAAGACGACCAACCACCTTTGGCAATAGCTCGAGCGCCATAAGATACACGTTTCGCGCCCTTTAAGTGCTGAGAAATGAGGGGATGGTGCTTATAACGTTGAAACTCGTCATATGGGCTAAGGTGTGGGTTCTTGTAATTCAAATCAACAATTAAACCGACAACCACTTGATTATTTTCTAAATGGTATAAAAAACCACCACCGCCGGCTTCTTTGTCCAATGGCCAACCAGCCGTATGAATTACAGTGCCTGGTTTGCTTTCAGACTCAGGCACGTCCCAAAGCTCTTTGATTCCAAGCCCATAATGCTGTGGTGCTTTATTCTTATCCAATTCAAAGCGAGCAATCAGCTCTTTACCAAGATGACCTCGGCAGCCTTCTGAAAAAATGGTGTATTTTGCTTTCAAAAGCATTCCCGGCATGAAACCGTCTTTTTGCGAACCCTCTTCTGTAAGTCCCATATCACCAGTAATGACCCCTTCAACATTGCCTTCTTCATCATAAGCGAGGTGCGCCGCAGAAAAACCGGGGAAGACTTCAACGCCTAATTCTTCAGCCTGTTCAGCTAGCCAACGGGAAAGGTTTCCAAGACTAATTATGTAATTCCCATCGTTTTGTAACGTTTTCGGAATCATCCAATTGTTTAACTGTTTAGAGCCAGACTCTGAGTTTAACCAATACAATTCATCAAGATTAACCGCTGTATGCAAAGGCGCTCCCATTGCTTCCCAATCAGGGAACAACTCAGCAAGGGCTTTTTTATCAACTACAGCACCAGATAGAATGTGAGCACCAATCTCTGAACCTTTCTCAACAAGACAAACACTAATTTCTTTCTCTTCGGCTTTTGCTCTTTGCATAATTCGGCAAGCAGTCGACAACCCTGCTGGGCCACCACCAACGATCACAACATCAAATTCCATCACTTCTCTGTCTGTCATACTGCCTCCTAAAAAACGGCATTATTATTTTTATAATGTATTGTGCTATTTATCTGTTAAAACTGTTTTCATCTAAGTTGTCTATAGATGACTGACCGCGCTCAATGGAGTCAAAATGCACACCAGTTCTAGGTAAAATATGATCACAGTAGAATGAAACAGAATGCTCCCAAGACTTTTTCTGAGTGCCATCTAATTGGCTTTCTTCTTGTTTGCTAAGCTCTACAGCACGTAGTTGCAACCAAGCACCGATTAAATACCCCATTAACATCATGTAAGAGTAAGCCAAGCCAGTACCTAACACTGGATTCTTCTTCATAGAGGATAAGCAATATTCGGTGGCACGCTTTGCTTGACGCAATGCCGCTTTAACTTTATCTGCATGAACACTGGTTGACTCTTTTAATTCTGTCTCTATTTCGTCAAGCAAAGAGGCCATGGCCTTACCTTTATCTGAATGCAGCTTTCTACTTATCAGGTCGATCGCCTGTATACCGTTGGTTCCTTCATAAATAGGCAGAATTCGCGCATCACGGGCATGCTGTGCAACACCTGTTTCTTCAATAAACCCCATACCACCATGAACTTGAATAGCTAATGAGGTTACTTCTTGAGCTTGCTCAGTGAGCCAACCTTTTACGATAGGAGTATACAGAGCGGTTCTTTCAATAGAGTTTTGCTTCTGCTCACCTGTCGCAAAATGAGATAAATCGTTTTCGACTGCAGCGACATAAGTTAATGAACGCATCGCATCAATTTGTGACTTCATTGTCATTAACATACGAAGAACATCTGGATGCTCAATAATCGCTGCTTTTCCTGATTTATCTGCTTTCATGCCTTGTTTACGCTCTTTCGCATAAGACAATGCTTGCTGATAAGCGCGCTCTGCAATCGCCAAGCCTTGTAAACCCACCCCTTGGCGCGCATTGTTCATCATGGTAAACATGGCTTTAATTCCTTCGTTCTCTTGACCAACAAGGTAACCAACAGCACCCTCTTTTTCACCAAAGCTCATAACGCAAGTTGGTGAGGCATGAATCCCCATTTTATGCTCAACGGAAACCACTTGAACATCATTTCGTTGAGCGAGTTCATTGTTATTGTCTAAGATAAATTTAGGGACAATAAAAAGAGAAATGCCTTTTACACCTGCAGGTGCATTAGGTAATCTTGCCAAAACCAAATGAATGATATTGTCACTCATTTGATGGTCACCCCAAGTGATGAATATCTTTTGTCCTTTTATACGATACACATCACCATCCTGAGTCGCTTTACTCGCAATTGCTGCCAAATCTGAACCAGCAGCAGGTTCTGTAAGGTTCATGGTTCCAGCCCACTCACCTGCTAACATTTTAGGTAAGTATTGATTTTTTAATTCATCGTTAGCATGAAGGCTGATTGCTTCAATTGCCCCCAAGCTCAATAAAGGGCAAAGCGAGAAAGCAAGGTTAGCCGCTTGAACGCCTTCATTAACCGCTGTAGCAATACAAGAAGGGAGACCTTGCCCGCCGTATTGAGGATCACCAGAAAGACTAATCCAACCACCTTCTGAATAGGCTTTAAAGGCTTCTTTAAAACCTTTAGCCTCGTAGACTTCTCCTGATTCAACTCGTGAACCTTCTTGGTCTCCACTACGATTAATAGGCGCAATTACCTGTTCAGCAAGTTTCCCTGCTTCACCAAGGATGGCTTCCAAAAGATCTGAATCAATTGCGTCTTCTAAATAAGGAGAGAGTCGCTGAATGTTAGCCACTGAAGACAAGCTAAATAAAATGTCATTTGTAGGGTATAGGTATTCGCTCATTTTTTATTCTCCGGTTAATTATCCGAGCGGATGTATACCTATAGAATGAAAAAATAAAATGTATCTCTCAATAACAATTCAGGCCTATATTTCTGACAAAAACATTCAAGGCCAGATTGTTGGAGATAAAATGTGAGGGGATTAACACTTCAAAGCTATGACTGCTTTATGGATTTGCCAAATTTTAAATACTCTTCGCTTTTACGGTATTCACCTGGCGTCATCCCCGTCCACTTCTTAAAAGAACGGAAAAATGCACTTGGCTCATCAAAACCCATTAAGGCAGCAATATCATTAATACTGAGTCTAGGTGCGTTCATATAAGTAATCGCAGCCTCTTTACGGCACTCGTCTTTGATATGTTGATAAGATGTATCTTCATCATTCAAACGCCGACGTAAGGTTGATACGCTCATATTCAGAGCACTGGCAACTTCATCAGCGCTTGGCATTTCTCTTGAGAAGTCTTTCCCTAACATGGCCATTACTTGTGATTTAAGACTGTTGTCATTTTCAACCATGACCATCAATTGATAAGGGGCTGTTTTTAAAAAGCCTCTTAGACTGTCTTCTGTTTGCACAATGGGCATATCCAGATAGCTAGCAGGAAAAACCAACGCGTTCGCATGTTGGTTAAACTTCACTTCTGACTGAAATAAGGTTTTGTAGTATTCCACATCATCTGGTCTTTCACTAGTGAAGTAGGCTGCCTTCAGACTTAATCTACGCCCAATAAGCCAACAGATAAAATGATGCCACATCGAAAGCGTGGTTCGAATTTGTTCTTTTGATTCTGCAGTAACTAAAGAGTTTACGTCTCCCACTGATGCATCAATCGGAGCAAACGTCACCAGAGCAAATCGTCCTTTTTTAATCAATACTGGCTTAACGGTTGGACCCCGGCAGATTTCATAAAAGTCACTGCAACGATATAAAGCATGAGAAAGGCTCTTAGCGTGAATAATGCAAAGGCACATCATTCTAAATGTCCCATTCGGTACTTTGCCACCACTTAGCATACCAAAGGACTCATCTTGCATTAGCCACATGATTTTTTGGTAAAGCATGCCATATCGATAAGCTGAGAATGAATCGTTTTGCTCTATTTCATCTTGTGTTATTTCCAGACTATCAAGTACAGCTTGGCGATCTAAGCCTTGATCTTCAACAGCCTTAAGCAGATAACGAACACTCGACATAGGAACAGATGCTTTCACAGTCATTACCTTATATAACGTAATCGATTAATCTTGAATAATAGGTACTTTTTTAACATAAAAAAAGGCCACATATATATGCAGCCTTTTCGATAATTTATTATTTACTTAGATTTCTTCACTGAAAGCAGATAGTAATTCATTAACAGACAACTCTTCAGTATCAGGGTTGATGCCGTTTGACTGTTTGATTGCTTCAGCTTCTTTCTTTGCCTTCTCTTCTTTTTCATCCACTGGTTTCACAAAAACAAATCGACGTGGGCGAGCTGCTGGAGCCGCTTCTTCTTTTGCAGGAAGCAAGCCTAGTCTTTCAAGCTTTTTATGAGCTTGTTCTTTACGTTCTTTCGCTTTTTTGGTTGCGAAACGACGAGTGGCAGAAGCTTTTCGAGCTTTATTCTGCTCCTTCATCATTTCTTTTGAACCAGTTTTACCAAGTTTTCCGCGCATACTGCGCGATTTTTTAGCACGAGCCATATTATCCTCTCTTTATCGCGCGCATTGTAACAGCGAATTCAAGCTAGGTCATCTAACGGTGTTAGCAATCTTCTTTAAACGCTCGATGGCCAATGTTTCTTTGTTCGCCAATTTTTCCAAATAGCTTTCTTACTTCCGCGGAATCATTAGAAGCCAAAGCCACTTCCAAGTTATTAAATACTTCAATCGTGTCATCTAACACTTTTTTGTACTCAGCCGTTTTTTCTTCAAGCTCAGCGCCTTCAAGGTGGTCACTGCTAAATTGATGTGGAATCACATCATGAGACTTTTCAAGGTATCCAACAATGTGATCGATTCTACCTACCGCTTCATCATTGTTCCCTGCTTTCACATCTGAAGACAAGAGTTTTAATTCATCTTTAATACCAATCATATAGCCATGCAAATCTGTATGACCACATACGCCATGAGCAAAAACACTTGATGGTAATGCCAGAGACAGGGTCATTGCGGCAAAGAAAGCTTTATTCATAGAACGCTCCATATAAAAAATACAAATAAGATGGCTTATTTATCTGGAAAATTATTACCTAAAGTAGCACGATATAGAAAATATACACTTTATACTGGCATTATTAGTTACTTTCCAGCATGACGCTTTTTATGACACCATCAAGATTATTGTGTTTCATGTACCCTTCGACTTTCTTAAGATAAAATAATTCAATGGCTGATCACAGGAGTTTAGTATTTTAAGTTCTAAATGTATTTTAATTTTCGTAACATGCCTAGGATTTGCTAACTTCGCATTCGCAGAATGCGCTGACTTTGATGCAAAACAGGCGTCCGATAAAAGCGCTCAAAGCTACGTAGGTGGCAAGACGTTTCGAAGTGCATTGATACTAAAAAAACATTTGCCAAGCAAACGCAAGGAAGTGGCGAGCTATGTATACGTGAAATCAAGTGATTTGTATTACACGGTCTACTCTTTAGTTAACTCAGACTGCGAAGCTCAAGTAATCAAAAGAACCAATGGCAAACATTGATAAATGCCACAGGTTCTCTGATGGGGTTGCATTAACGAATGAAGACGTAACGCTTATTTCTTAGTTTGTTTCGACTTTGCCTCTGCTTCAGAATCATCTTCTTCAGACTCTTCCTCTTCTTCACCTAAATTGGCAATTTCCTCTAAACGCTCAATCACTTTTGCAGACAAGCTTCCTTCTGGGTATTCTCCCTCATCATTGGCCACTCCTGGTTCAATACCAGTCAATAAATGCAATGCTTCATCCGCTGTTGAAATCGCATAAACATGAAACTGCCCCGCTTTGACCGCGTCGATGATTTCATCGTTTAGCATTAAATTATTAGCATTTGATTTAGGAATAATAACACCCTGATTTCCAGTTAGTCCTCGTGCATTACACACATTAAAGAAACCTTCTATTTTTTCGTTCACACCACCAATCGCTTGGACTTCACCGTATTGGTTTAATGAACCAGTGATAGCAAGATCTTGGCGTAATGGAACTTGTATCAAAGCGGAAAGCAAGCAGCAAAGTTCCGCAGTAGATGCACTATCGCCATCAACATAACCATAACTTTGTTCCATCGCGATGGAAGCTGAGATGTCTAAAGGAAAACGCTGAGCGTATTTATTCCCCAAATAACCGGACAAGATCAAAACACCTTTAGAGTGAATGTTTTGCCCTAGATTCGATTCTCGTTCGATATCTATGATGCCTTTGCCACCAGGGTAAACCGTTGTTGAAATACGAGCAGGCGCACCAAAACTGCTGTCACCGATTTGCATTACGGTTAAACCATTAATTTTGCCTACGGCATAACCATCGCTTTCTAATAGAACGGTTCCTTCAATGATCTCTTCGATGATTTTCTCGCTGACTCGACCAGTGCGATGCTTCTTGGCTTTCAAAGCACGGTTAATATGCGTCGAGGTGATTTCAGTATCCTTGGCCATTTGACGAACAAAATCCGCTTCGCCTAGTAACTCAAATACATCTCCAATCTTTGCTGCCATTTCTCGTTGGTGCTCGGCTAGACGGCTACTGTATTCAATCAACGCGGCAACACCGTCCCGAGAGACATTGGCATACTCTTCTTTATCAACACGGTCTTTCATCAAGCGAGCAAAAGATAATTCAGATTCTTTAGAGCGCTTTAGCGTGTCGTCAAAATCCACTAGAACACGAAACATCTCTTGAAAGTCTGGATCTGCATCCTGTAGCAAATAATAAATATCACGCGCACCAATCAAGACAACTTTCACCTGTAGAGGCAAGTCTTGTGGTGACAATGTCATGGTATTCATTAAGCCCATGTCAGCGTATGGGTGCTCAATTTTTAATGTCTTACTCTTGAGTGCACGTTTAAGTGCTTCCCATAGATAGTGATCTGTTAGAAGCTTCTCTGCATCCAAAATCAAATAACCGCCATTGGCTGCATGCAGACTTCCAGATCGAATCAAGCGATAGCTGGTAATCAGCATACCTTGGTCACTGCTGTGCTCTACTTGACCAAAGAGGTTTCGATAAGTTGGGTGAGGTTCATAAATAACTGGCTGTCCGCCGTCCGTCTCGTGACGCATGGCGATATTCGGTAAATATAAATCTTCATAAAACTGACGGCGACCAATTTCATCACGATTTTCCGAAGCTTTATCATCAGCCATCTGATCAATGATCGTTTTGTCTAAATCTGCTCTAAGTTCTGTAAGATAAGCGGTGGTTTCTGCATCGTCTTTGTACTTTTCAAATAAAGCAGAGGTTAACGGATCCAATGCTTCTTTGACCGTGTCTAAATTAAGCTGACGAATTTGCTCATAAGTCGCACGTTTCCACTGTGGTAGACCTAATAGTTCTTCGTTAAGCAAGCCTTCAAGAGTTGAAACACCTTCTTGAAAGGCATCTCGCTCTTCATCTGTTAAAGCCGCAAATTCATTCTCTTCCAGTGCTTTGCCATCTTTCATTGGCGCAAAGCTAACAGAGGAAGCATCACGGAACATTGCCACACCAATTTTCCCTGATATTCTTTCAACCTTGTTGATAGCCGCTTCGTATTGGTCGTTGAATGCTCTATCAATTACACTTTTTTGTTGCTGATACGAAGCGTTTTCAAAAGCGGCTGGAAAAGTCGCCATTAGGCCATCAATTAAGGTGCGAATTTCTTGTTCAAAAACACTGGCAAGGCCCGGTGCAAACTCAATGGCTTTAGGGCGATGGCTTTCTGTAAAATTATTAACGTAAGCCCATTCATTGGGTGCTGGGCGACGCTTTGCTTCACTTTTCAAATAATTGAGTACATAAGAAGAGCGACCGGTTCCTGAGTCACCCATAGCAAAAATGTTATAACCAGGGCGCTGCATCGCCACTCCAAACTGTATTGCTTCTACAGCGCGTTCTTGGCCTAAAATACCGCTTAGCGGTTCAATGTCGTTTAAGGTTTTAAAAGGCAAATGGTCATTCGGAACTTTGGCAGAAAGAGCTTGGTATGGAAGAGAGGTAACCATGTTTGACATCAATAAGTTTCCTTTTATTTTAGACAAGCCATAGACAATACAAAGCGGCCTGCGAAAGGAGAGGTTTCTCCCTTCAATATTATTTAATAAATACAATATGTTGAGACTAACACTCCTATCGCATTTCGCCTATGCTGGAAATGCGATTCCTCAAACATTATTGATTAGGCTATTTAATAGAGTTCCTACCGATTATGCCTGAATTTTCAATTGATTCTCTGGTAGCGCTCTTTTGAAAACCCGCTGGAAGTTCTCTGCTGTCACTTCCAATAAAGCCTCATAACGGATTCCTTTTAAATCCGCGACGTATTGCGCCACTTCTGAAACGTACTTAGGTTCGTTTTTCTTACCACGATAAGGCACTGGAGCCAGATAAGGTGAATCGGTTTCAACGATAAGTGATTCTAATGGGAGCTTTCTGACTGTTTCTTTTAGGTCTTCTGCGGTTTTAAAGGTCACTATGCCAGAGATAGAAATAAGGTAATTTTCATCTAACGCTGCTTTGGCCATATCATAATCTTCAGTGAAACAATGTAGCACCCCAGCAGTTTTACGATTGCCATATTGCTTAATTAAATCCAATGTATCCTGTTTCGCGTTGCGCGTATGGACAATTACAGGAAGATCTAATTCTCCTGCCAACTTCAAATGATGCATGAAGCTGACTTTTTGAGCATCATGAGCCTCTTCAGACGTTTCATAGAAGTAATCAAGACCTGTTTCTCCAATAGCAATCACCTTGCTGTCTTGAGCGTATTTTCTTAGAACCGAGTCGTTAGTAATCAAACCTTCTGTTTGTAAAGGATGCACACCACAACTTGCATAAACCCCATCGCGCTTTGTGAAGCTAAGGATAGTATCCATTTTTTCTAAATCGACAGAAATACTTAATAATTGTCTAACGCCTTTCTCGTAAGCAGCATCAATCGCGGCATTAAGGTCGTTGTTATAAGGTGTCAAATCAAGCATATCAAGATGACAGTGAGTGTCGATTAGCATAGTTGTTCTACCATTGATTTAATTCGTGTGTAAGTTGCATTATGGGGTTCAAATTTGTTTTTTGAAGGTCTGACTTCAACTTTTGCAATGCTTGATAGCGCCTCATTAGACCTTGAATTCCAAGTCTCGCTATCAGTATCGAATAAATTGGAGATAGAGATTCGTCAAGTTTCATTCCTGTCGAATGGCAAATACATTGGTGCACAATTGCCGACAAGCCATTGCAATAGTCTTCAAAATTTTTACTGTCTAGCCCCTTTAGGACATCATTAATTGAAGTGGTGTTTTCAAACATGTTTTGCAGTTGTTCAAGCAAGTTACTATAAAGTTTTACTTTTCCTTGCTGTTGAATAGTCAAAAGCCTGTAGGGTTGTGTTGTCAGCCAGAATAATTTGCTAGCCTCTTCACCATCTGCTTGAGACATGAGCCACTGTTTCACCTCTGTCAAACTAGGTGTTGGCACATTAACCAATAAACATCGGCTTCTAATAGTCGGTAAAAGGCTCGTAGAGTGAGAGCTAGTCAAAATAAAGTAAGTACCGGCAGAAGGCTCTTCCAATGCTTTTAATACCGCATTCGCCGCGTTGATATTCATGGCTTGAGCATGAGTAATCAATATAACTTTGCTCTTTCCAATCTGAGGTTTTTGGCTGATTTGAGTGACCAATTGACGAACTTGATCCACTTTGATGATGCCAGCTTCACCGTCCAATATACGAAAGTCAGGGTGTGTATCCGCCGCCATCAATTGACAAGAGTGACAATAACCACAAGCATTACCTTGGTCACTTTCACACATTAAATCTTTTACAATCTCTTGCGCGAGTTGCTCTTGCCCTACACCATCAGCACCCGTAACCAATAAAGCATGTGACAGAGTCTTGGACTTTTTAAGCACTTGCACTTGTTGTAAGCAAGGCTTTAACCAATGTGGTAAGTCTGTCATTTATTTCCACCTGACCACATTGTTTGCAATGCAACTAATTGGGTTTCAATTTGCGCCTGTACCGCTTCTAAAGGAAGGCTTGCATCAATAATTTTGACTCGCTCTGGCTCAATTTTCGCACGTTCTAAAAAACCATCACGAACTTTTTGGTGAAAATCCGCAGACTCTTTGTCTAAGCGGTCCTGATGCTTACGTTGCTGAACACGCTCTTGCCCCTGCTCCACAGAAATATCCAGCAACAATGTAGCATCAGGCTTATTCTCTCCAACCACCCATTCAGATAATTGGTCCAGTACGCTTGTATCACCGCCACGAGCTTTACCTTGATATACATAGCTAGAATCTAAAAAACGATCACTGATGACCCAAATACCCCTATCTAAAGCTGGGCAAATCTTTTCTGCCAAATGCTGGGCTCTTGCAGCAAAAACCAATAAAAGTTCAGTCATGTCATCCACGCTTTCCTCTCGTGGACTTAAGATAAGCTGACGAATATCTTCTGCTAAAGGCGTACCACCAGGTTCACGAGTCATTAAATAGGGAATGTCTTGCACTTCAAGCCATTCTTTAATGTATTGGATAGCCGTCGTTTTACCGCTACCTTCCCCACCTTCTAATGAAATAAATTTGCCTCTCATTTGTAACACCTCTATTTCACTGCTTTTGGAGTAGAACGATAGTCTTCACGACGTTTAAACTGATATTTTCTAACGGCACGATTATGCTCTTGAAGCGTATTAGAGAAGGCATGTGTGCCGTCTCCTTTAGCAACAAAGTATAAGGCTTTGGTAGCTTCGGGGTTTAAGGCTGCTGCAATGGCTTCACGACCCACATTGGCAATCGGCGTTGGCGGTAAACCATAAACACGATATGTATTATAAGGCGATGAATCTTGTAAGCCTTTGCGTGTTAAATTGCCCGAAAAAGCATCCCCCAAGCCATAAATTACCGTTGGATCTGTTTGTAAGCGCATGCCCTTTTCCAAGCGACTGATGAATACTTGAGCGATCAAACTGCGCTCTTCAGGCACACCTGTTTCTTTTTCAATGATTGAAGCCATAATCAAAGCCTCATAAGCATTTTTATAAGGTAAATTTTCTGCTTTTTGCTCCCATAACTCATCGAGTGTTGAACGCAACAAAGCATGAGAATGTTTCAATATACTGACATCCGTATCACCTTTATGATAGCGGTAAGTATTGGCAAAGAACTGCCCTTCTGGATGAGGTACGTTTAAACCGACTTTTTCTGCAATCTCTTCATGTGATAAACCAAGCAACGTCATTTTAATATTGCCTTTGGCTTCCATGGCGCCAAGAAATTCTTGAGTATTTTTGCCTTCTAAAAGCGTGATCGAATAGAAAATAGACTTACCAGAATCAAACAAAGCCATAACATCAAGCAAGTTCATTTCAGGCGCAATAGCATATTGCCCAACCTTTGGAGTCCATTCAGGATGCAATTTAGAGACGATACGAGTTAAAAAAGGATACTCAATCAACTCGCTAGCATTCAATTTATAGCCTAATTGATAGAAAGTATCCCCCGCTTTTACTTCAAACGATTTTATGGATGTTTCACCAATAGGAGTGGTTACAGAGGAATAAAAAAAGCCCGCCGCGACAGCAGCGAAAGTGATGAAAAGAAAGACAACACGATAAAACCATTTAATGAACTTCATGCCCATCCTTAGCTTACATTAAAGCTTGTAATTTTCGGGTATCTATTCCAATTGGAAAAGATTTTCCCGCGATATGAGTGACCGGCATAATACCCATTAAACTGTTGGTGATGAACACTTCGTCGGCGTTTAGTAAATCAGAAAGTGGAAATTGACCAATTTGAATTAGATATTGTTCTTGGTTTTCAATGAGGTATTTTCGAAAAGTACCTTGAACACCTGATGTTGAAAGCGATGGAGTGTACAGAACACCCTGTTTTAGCCAGAATACATTACTCTGAATACATTCAACGACTTCATCGTTATTGTTTAGCATGATGGCTTCAAAATCACTTTTCATTAAAAGCTGTTTTGCCAGGACATTTTCTAAACGGTTCAAATGCTTAATTCCAGCTAAAAAACGATTTTCACTGACAGGAACAGGTGAAACAGACAAGCTAACGCCTTTTTGCCGCTGGATTTTATAGTCTGGCGCTGGAAGGATACCGATAATGACACTATGAAGACAATTCTCAGGAGGTAAATAACCTCTTCCCCCTTCACCTCGCGTCACCATAATTTTGACAACGGAGTCACTTTTAATCAAAGGCAGGATATTAGAGTACAAGAAAGTGCAGAGATTTTGTTTTTGATTTTCCGAGAAAGGCATTCCAAGCTTTGTTAAACCACGATAAAGGCGAGATAGGTGATCGTCTATATGCAATAAAGATCTTGATGTTGCGGAGATAGTTTCAAAAACACCGTCTCCATAAGCTAAACCACGATCAGCAACCGAAAGTGAGGTATCAGACTTGTAATTGACAAACCAAATCATGGCTAAAAACTCAAAAAAACAGGTTAACTATGATAGCGTAAAAAAAGACATGCTTGAAACAAAAAGAAGATGGCGTCCCATAGGGGGTTCGAACCCCTGTTACCGCCGTGAAAGGGCGGTGTCCTAGACCTCTAGACGAATGGGACGTATTTAAAATACGGAAATGGAGCGGGAAACGAGGCTCGAACTCGCGACCCCAACCTTGGCAAGGTTGTGCTCTACCACTGAGCTATTCCCGCATATCATGTTGCCCTACTC